>JAZKZM010000371.1:0-1238 GCA_045612685.1 Elusimicrobiaceae bacterium | reverse complement strand
ACTTCTTGATAAATAACTATCTCCAAAATCCTTGCAAAATTATAGTGCTATGTTTGGACGAAAATTAAAATTTCCACAAAAATCCTTGCAAAATTGTTTGCTCTGCTTGTCTTAAAGAAAATAAAAAATAGGACGGCGCGGTTGCCCACGCCTAAAAAATCCTTGTAAAAATAATTTGCTCTGATATTTCTCTCCCTTGACTTTTTTACAAAGTAAAAATTAGGGGAGGGATAAAGGGTGGAGTGTTTATTAAAAATAAATAGCAAAAAACATATCAAAAATATTATAATAAAATTATGAAAATAAAAAATGGTTTTACTTTAATTGAAATTTTGGTAGTTGTTTTAATTATCGGTATTTTGGCGGCTGTTGCTGTTCCGCAATATCAAAAAGCGGTTAACAAATCACGTCTGGCAGAAGCCGTTTTGATAACAAAAAGATTAGAAGGGGGAATAAAACATTTTGCAAATCAAGGTGCTTTGGGCCAAGGCAGAGAACTTGTAGGCTCCGTCGGCTTAAGCGGCGCTTCCTGGGATGAAGCCGGCTTAAAATATTCTACAAAAATTCATTCTTTAGATTTTTCTTGCGAAAGCAGCCAATGCGTGGCGCATATTTATTATCCAAAGGAAGGCACACCTTTATATACTCTAACTTTCACGGGTCAAAAAGATCAAGATGTTGTAAAAACTTGCCAAGGGCCGGATTATATTTGCTCGTCGTTAGAAGATAAAGGCTTCACTACTATATAAACTTCTTGATAAATAACTATCTCCAAAATCCTTGCAAAACCAATTTGCTGTATTTATGCAAATTTGCCTCTTAAAATCTTCGCTGAAAAATCGCCAAAAAAGAACAAATTTGTAAGAAGTGTAGCACAAAAATTTGCTTTTGCAACGCAAAAGCCAGCGGGTATTTGTCGGACCTTTCGTCAAAAGCAGTTGCTTATTTTTTTTTTTTTGATAAACTACTTTTGTAAGTTTAATCAAAAAGAGGTGTTTGTTTATGAAAAATCAAGCCTTTACATTAATAGAGTTGTTAGTCGTTGTTTTAATAATCGGTATTTTGGCGGCTATCGCTGTGCCAAAGTATCAAGTAGCTGTAATTAAAACTAAAATTTACCTGGCAAAACAAAATGTAAATGATATTAAAAAAGCTATAGATTTATATTACCTACTATATAATGCTTATCCAACAAAATTTAGCGATCTTGATTATGCTATTAAATTTGATGATACTGG
>JAZKZM010000370.1:0-1937 GCA_045612685.1 Elusimicrobiaceae bacterium | reverse complement strand
ACCGGAATTGGCAAAGAATAAACGATCACAAAAAGAACAAAGTTGTCCGCTTGGACCTGCATAATAAACAGGCGAACCAAGAACAATAGCATCAAAAGTATCAATTCTTGAGCCAATTTCATTTACTCCGTCTTCATAGATACATTTTCCATTTTCTCTGCATTTGCCACAGGCAATACATCCGGCAATAGGTTTTGCACCTATATGGAAAATTTCTGTTTCAATATTATGCTTATTTAAGGTTTTTGCAATTTCGCTTAAAGCCGTAAAAGTGCAACCTTCTTTATGTGGACTTCCGTTAATGAGTAATACTTTCATAATTTCTCCTAAAATATAGTTATTAATTCTCTATTTTAATTTGCCGTACTCTTCGTCTGAAACTTCTTCCAACCACTCATTGGAAGTATTTTCGCCTTCAATTTCAAAGGCGAGGTGTGAAAACCAACTGTCCGGTGCTGCACCGTGCCAATGTTTCACATTAGCAGGGATATGGATGACATCACCCGGGTTCATCTCCACGGGTTCTTTGCCCCATTCCTGATAATAACCGCGCCCGCCTACTGCCACAAGCATTTGACCGCCGCCTTTTGTTGCGTGGTGTATGTGCCAATTATTGCGGCAGGCAGGTTCAAAAGTTACATTTGCGATTTTTACTTGTTCCGTGGAAACAGGTGCCAAATAACTTTGCCCTTTAAAATATTTAGCATAGGCGTCATTAGGTTTGCCGATAGGGAACATTATCGTTTTTTGATATTTATCTTTTTCGGTTAAGGCAGGTGTTTTATCTTTCCAAATTTCTTTTGCAAGGCGGAAAGTGGCCCAAGCTTTAGGCCAACCTGCATAAAAAGCATTGTGCGTAATAGCGGCGGCGATTTCTTCTTTAGTTACGCCGTGATTTTTTGCATTTTGCAGATGTGCTTTAAGGGAGTCATCTGTAATACCTTGTGCCATTAATGCCGTAACGGTTAGCAAAGAACGGGTTTTGAGGTCTAAATCTGTATTATTCCAATTTTCCCCAAATAATACATCGTCGTTATAATGGGCAAATTCCGGTGAGAAATCACCTAGTTGCGTCCGTCCTGCGGTTTGTACGATTTTTTTAGTTGTCATAGATTTTTTCTCCGAATTGTTTTTAGCACCGTAAGCAGTAGCCGTTAGTACACATGCCATACTTACAAAGGCTATGATAATGGTTTTTTTCATTATTTATCTCCTAGCACTTCTTACCCATTTCATAGGCCTTTTTATAAGCAGGAAGTGTTTTAATCTCGCCTACCTGCCAAGCACCCGTTCCGTAGATGATGCCCTTTTCTTTACTGCCTTCCAAACAATCACGCGTAAAACCGCGCAAGCCTTCTATTGTAGGGCACAAATTGTCCTTTTCCGTATCGGCGGCAGCTACTATAAAATAAACTTCTTTATTTGAAATTTCCGTATATCTTGGAACACAACGGTCAATAAAAGTTTTAAGTTGCCCGTCCATTGTATAAAAATAAACAGGGGTTGAAAGAACAATAACATCAGCATTAACCATTTTATCAAGCAAATCTTTCATATCGTCTTTTTGAACGCAAACATGTGTGTTATTGCAAACACCGCAACCCATACAATAATTGATTTTATGATTGCGCAAGAACACTTTTTCTACCGTGTGCCCTGCTTCCTGCGCTCCCAGTAAAAACTGGTCGCAAAGTGTATCTGAATTACCGCCCTTTCTGGGGGAAGCGGAAATAATTAAGACTTTTTTACTCATATATCCTCCTTTTTGTTAATCTTCGGGTTTTTTTATACTCTTGTAAGGTATTATTTATCAATATTTACCAAAGTATATTCGCCTGTTCCCATGCCAAGTTCTTTCATGCTGGAAATTTGGCGTAAACCTTCGCGCGATTCTATGCGCTCTTTTAAATCATGTCCTTCGTGTTCCGGCAAGGCCC
>JAZKZM010000369.1:0-1573 GCA_045612685.1 Elusimicrobiaceae bacterium | reverse complement strand
TCGCCGGGCAACAAACCACCGGGAATTAGGATAATTAATACACATGAAAAACAGCCAAAGCGCACCCAAATGACTTTTACCACCGGCCGCCGCGCCACCGTACAATAATACATCGGCTTCTTTGTCATTCAAAAGTATATTTAACGCCTCGTATTGTTTAGGATTTAACGGTATTCCATTTTCAGGATTTATTATTGCCATTTTGATCACCGTTTATAACAAAATTCCATTTGGCTGGATTAAAGCCTTCATTCCCGCCGGTGTCTTGGTGCAATATATTTGTTCCAAAATACTGCAATAAAGCCGGGTTTCCTTCATTTATTTTTTCGTCTTGTTTATCACGTATTCTAAATTTCGCAATCTGTAAACACTTTTTCCGGCAAGTTTCTTTTATGGCACATTTTAATTCCCCTAACACTAGTTCAGTATCGGCCATTGAAAAGCCTTTTTCAAAAAACGCCGCTGCGGGGCAACAGGCGGGTTTTAACGCTTCCACGTCCGTTTTATCGGCTTTATTTTTTAAGGCCAAATAAAGGGCATTAGCGCGCGAATTTTGCCGGGTTATGGCCGCTGTTTGAAGCACCTCCATATTTTCCACGGCTAAAACGGCCTTTTGCTGCTTCATAAAGTTTTCTAAATCAGGGCAATTTGCCGGGCGCTGCTTCCAATTCACAAACGCTTTTTCCAGTTCTAATTGCGTTAAAAAAACAGTTTGCGCAACTAATGCAATATTTTCAGTAATTGCCAATTGTCGCCCGATTTTTTGCCAATCTAATTCAACCTTTTTCATGGTATATCTTTTTAGTTTGGTTGTTTAATATTCCATAACTAGTTAAAATTGTTACTAAAAAACCCAAATAACAGCCATAAATAGCAGCATCTTTAACAAAAAACGCACCGCCGGAAGCTAGCGAAATACATAATAAAGTCAACCAAAATTTTCTGCTTTTCATTTTCTACCCTCAAAAGCGTTTTTTAATTCTTTGATTTCTGCTTTTATTTCAGCTAAATCTTTTAAAATATAATCATTTTGAAGAGTGTATAACTCTTTGGAAACACATCTTTTTTCCACTTCGGCTAAAATGGCCGGTTTGGCTACAAATTGAATATATGCCCAAAGACCGCCGAAAATACCGGAAATAATCGCAATAATCATTGTCAAATCACTGAAATTATTCATGGATACATCTTTCTGGCTACAAACACTTTGCAACCTGCTTTTAAACTATAATCAGCATTAAAATATTTGCTTGCAAAAACACTATTACCGGGAAAACCGGCACGGAAACTACTAGCGATAGTAAATCGTAATTGTGTATCACTATAACTTGGCGATACCAAAAACCGAAATTCAGTAAACACACCTTCCGCCGGTAAATTAAAATAATAATATTTACTGCTACCAGCGCCATTATAGCTATTCCCTGTAAATTCTGCTATATTTCCGGCACCATCCATAAAGCACAAAAATAAGGTAGAATAATCAGGCAAATCACTAATCACATCGAAATTATCATAATTATAACCAGTATATTCATATGCAGTGCTATGCGTCCACAATCCAGCCGGGAAA
>JAZKZM010000368.1:0-8967 GCA_045612685.1 Elusimicrobiaceae bacterium | reverse complement strand
TATCCCGAGCGGGCGGCAGCCCCGCATATGTGAGCGACGCGCAACGCAATATAAACCCAAAAGCCGAAGCAAAACTATTTTTTGCGTTTGTTGTTTTTTACTTTAAGCATTAAAAGGGCTTTCTTTAACTCAATTTCGGCTAGTTCCATATCAATATCTGCGCCTTTGGCAGATAAAGAGGCCTTGGCTTGTGCGATTTTTTGTTTGGCGGCTTCTTCGTCAACTTCACGGGCAAGCGCGATATCTTCGGCAAAGACGGAAACTTCATCTTTGGCGATTTCGGCAAGTCCGCCCATTAAAGCAAAAACTTCTTCTTTGCCGTCAATAGTATAGCGAAGTTCGCCATAATTTAAAATTGCAACATAAGGTGCGTGGCCGGGCAAAACGCCCATTTCCCCCTCGTATGCGGGCAAGACGACAAAATCAACCTCTTTATCTAAAACAGGTTTTTGCGGTGTTGTGATTTGTAAACGGAGTTTTTTATTTGTCGTCATTTTTTTGTTGCATTTTTTCGTAATTTTTTAAGACATCTTCTATGCCGCCGCAGTTGAAAAACGCCTGCTCGGGAATATGGTCATATTCGCCGGAAATAATGCCTTTGAAACTCTTAATAGTATCTTCAATTTTGACATATTTGCCGGGCACACCGGTAAACTTTTCCGCCACGAAAAACGGCTGGGATAAAAACTTTTGAACGCGTCTTGCGCGGGCAACGGTTGTTTTATCTTCGTCGCTTAACTCATCCATACCGAGAATTGCGATAATATCTTGTAAATCTTTATATTTCTGCAAAATTCTGCGGACTTCTTGGGCTACTTTATAATGCTCTTCGCCCAAGATTCTGGCATCTAATATGCGCGATGTTGAATCAAGAGGGTCAACAGCCGGATAAATACCAAGACTTGCTAACTGACGGGATAAAACGGTTGTGGCATCAAGGTGTGTAAATGTGGAAGCAACGCCGGGATCGGTCAAGTCATCAGCAGGAACATAAACCGCCTGAATTGAGGTAATAGAACCTTTTTTGGTAGAGGTAATTCTTTCCTGCAAGGCTCCGATTTCGGTATTTAAAGTTGGTTGATAACCGACGGCTGAAGGCATACGACCAAGCAAAGCGGAAACTTCAGAGTTTGCAAGAACATAGCGGAAAATATTATCCAAGAACAAAAGAACATCTTGGCCTTTTTTATCTCTAAAATATTCTGCCTGTGTTAAAGCGGTTAAGGCAACTTTTGCTCTTGCGCCGGGTGGCTCATTCATTTGGCCGTAAACAAGAACGGTTTTATCAAGAACGGTTGAACCATCGGCAAGTTTGCTTTCCTGCATTTCAAGCCAAAGATCATTACCTTCGCGGCTACGTTCACCGACACCACCGAAAACAGAGCTACCATGATGTTGACGCGCAACATTGTTAATAAGTTCCATAATAATAACGGTTTTGCCGACACCCGCGCCACCGAATAAGCCGACTTTTCCCCCCTTCATATAAGGGGCAATTAAATCTATAACCTTGATACCTGTTTCAAAAATTTCAGGCGTAGTTTTTTGGTCCTCTAAAGAAGGAGGAGCAGTATGAATTGAGGCATACTCTTTTGCATTGATAGGCCCCCTGTAGTCTTTTGGCTGCCCTAAAACATCAAGCAAACGGCCAAGGCAGGCTTCGCCCACAGGCACTTTTAAAGGACTGCCGGTATCAAGTGCTTCTGCACCGCGGGCAAGGCCATCGGTTGGGCCAAGAGCAACGGCGCGGACAATATTATCGCCAAGTTGCTGGGCCACTTCGGCTACTAAAATATCTTTGTCGTTTAATTTAATTTCAAGAGCATTGTTTATAAGCGGTAAATCCTTTTCAAACTCAACATCTACCGCCGGTCCTATTATTTGCACTACTTTGCCTGTATTCATAAAAATAACCTCAATTTAAAGCATTTGCGCCGCTGACGATTTCTGTTAGTTCATTGGTAATTGTCGCCTGGCGGACTTTGTTTAATTTTACACTTAAAGAATCTACAATTTCACCCGCGTTTTTACTTGCGCTTTCCATAGCGTTCATACGCGCGGCAAGTTCGGCCGCTTGGCTTTCTAAAAGGAAACTATATAAAGTTGCGCCAAGATAACGCGGTATTAAAACTAAAAAAACTTCCATTATGCTAGGTTCAAAAATTATACCCGAGATATCTTTATCGCCTTCAATTTCATTAAAATCAAAAGGTAAAAAATCTTTGCTAACTAATTTTTGACTTGCCATTGATTTAAAATCATTGTAAATAATATGCACGGCGGAAATATCTTTTTCCGCACCCATTTGCAAAATTTTATCCCTGATAATTGTTGCGTGTGCATACGAAACCTTTGGAAAAATGCCAATTAATTCGCCAACGATATGTAAACGCGGTATTTTAAGACGCTTTAAAAAATCACGCCCTTTTTTGCCGACGATAAAAACATATTTTTCTTTTTCTTCATTGGCGCGTATCCACTTTAAAGTTTCCCTTAAAAGATTTGCGTTAAAAGCGCCACAAAGGCCTTTATCTGCCGTGATTAAAATAAGCATTACGCTGTTTTTATCGGTGCCGGTATTATCAAAAAAACGATAAGAAGAATTTTTGCGAAGCACGCTATCGGGCGCTTGGATATCCTGGCGCAAACTGTCAATCATCTCGGCCATTTTGCGTGCAAAAGGGCGGCCGTCTAGCATAAGATTTTGGGCTTTGCGAATCCGGGCAGAAGATATCATCTTCATCGTCAGCATAATTTGCTGTGTGGCTTTAGTTGATTTTATCTCCTGCCTGATATCGCGTAAAGATTCCATTTATTTATTCCTTTCTTCAAGAACTTTTACATAATCTTGTATGCCAAGTTCAAGCGTCCAATCTGGAGTATAGCCGATTTTTTCTTTACTTAAAGCAATATCGGCTTCGGTTTTAAGTTGATAGAAAGAATAAGGATTATCAATATAATCCGCCGGTAAATTTGTTTTTAACTCGGTGTTTAAGCATTTAATAATATCATTGAAACTTCTTGCAACGCCACTACCGGCATTAACAACGCAACTATCTTTTGCTGTTAAAGCACAAAGATTTGCTTTAACAATATCTTTGATATAAACGAAATCTCTTTGTTGTTCGCCCATTTTGAAAATTTTGGGATTGTGGCCTTTCTTCATTTGATTGTAAAGTTGATAAATCATACTTGAAGTTTTGCCTTTATAATATTCGCCCGGGCCATACACATTGAAATAGCGGATACCGACGATTTTCATATCTTGGTTATCATTAGCAAATTCGCGGGCCATATTATCCATAATGGCTTTGGAAAATCCGTAAATATTTTCCGGCGCGGGTGTTTGGTTTACATTCATAGGACAAGCGCCGTTGCCGTATGTAGCGGCGGAAGAAGCATAGACAACTCTTTTAATTTCATTATCTGCGGCATAATTTAAAATATTTCTGAATGCTTCAACATTAACCTGCATCATTAATTTTTGGTCGTGGATATCGGTATCGGTTATTGCGGCTTCGTGGAAGATAGCATCATAATAATCTGCCGGGGGCAGAGTTTCGGCCAAGTTTGCTGTAATGATATCACCTTTAAAACCGAGTAAATTTTTAAAATGACCGGAAGAAAAATCATCAACTATTGTAACTGAATGACCTTGGCGAACAAGCTCCCAAGCGATATTACTGCCGACGAAACCTGCTCCGCCTGTAACTAAATATTTTTTTTGTGGCATAAGTTTTTCTCCTTTTTATTTTCCTTTAAATAATGTTTTAAATTCGTCTAAAACTGCTTTGATTTCTTTTGTAAGTTCTTCATCAAGAGTTTTTGCTTGCTCAATTTTTTTGAGTAAGTTAGAGTGTTTTGCGCGTGCAAAATTAAGCAATTCTTCCTGATAAGCAAGAACTTGATTTACGGCAATATCATCAAGATAGCCGTTAGTGCCGGCAAATAAAACTAAAGTTTGCTCTTCAACTAACATTGGCTTATATTGCCCTTGTTTTAAAAGTTCCGTTAAACGTTGGCCGCGTGCAAGTTGAAATTGTGATTCTTTATCAAGTTCGCTGCCAAATTGCGCAAAACTTGCAAGTTCCTGATATTGCGCAAGGTCAATACGCAAAGTGCCTGCCACTTTACGCATGGCTTTCTTTTGTGCACTGCCGCCCACGCGGGAAACTGATAAACCGACATCGATAGCCGGCTTTATGCCCGAACGGAAGATGTTTGCATCAAGATAAATCTGCCCGTCTGTAATTGAAATAACATTTGTAGGAATATAGGCGGAAATATCGTTTGCCTGTGTTTCAATTATCGGCAAAGCGGTTAAAGAACCGCCGCCGTTTTCTTTATTCAAGCGGCAAGCCCTTTCAAGCAATCTTGAGTGCAAATAGAAAACATCACCGGGGTAGGCTTCTCTACCAGGTGGACGTCTTAAAAGTAAGGACATCTGGCGATAGGCCTGCGCGTGTTTTGATAAATCGTCGTAAACAACTAACACATCACGGCCTTGCCACATAAAATATTCGCCCATAGCACAAGCAGCATAAGGCGCAACATATAAAAGTGAAGCCGGATCAGAAGCGCTTGCACTAACTACGATTGTATAATCCATAGCACCGAAATCTTTTAAAGTTTGCACAATTTGTGCAACCGTGCTTTGTTTTTGACCAATAGCACAATAAATACAAATAACTTCTTTGCCTTGCTGTTTTTGGTTGATAATAGTATCAAGGGCAATAGCGGTTTTGCCGGTTTGTCTATCGCCGATAATAAGTTCCCTTTGACCCTTGCCTATAGGCACCATAGCATCAATAGCTTTTAAGCCTGTTTGTAAAGGTTCATTGACGGGTTGCCTTTCCACAACGCCGGGAGCAATAATTTCAAGAGGTCTGGTTTCTTTTGTTTTTATGGCTGTTTTGCCGTCAAGCGCAACACCAAGAGGATTTACTACTCTGCCTAAAAGTTCATCGCCTACAGGCACACTCATAACTTTGCCCGTTCGGTAAACTTTTTGCCCTTCTTTAACTTGGGTATCAGAACCCATTAAAACGCAACCGATATTATCATATTCCAAGTTCAAAACTAAACCTTTAATACCGCTTTCAAATTCCAACAACTCGCCGGCAACGGCTTTTTCAAGCCCGTAAATACGGGCAATTCCGTCGCCAACGCTGATAACTTGGCCTTCTTCTTTAATATCCGTAGAAGCGTTCCAATTTTCTATTTTTTCTTTTATTATTGCTGTTATTTCATCAGGCCTTATTGCCATTTTATTACCTCTTTAATGCTTGCTCTAAATTTTTTAACTGGCCTAAAATACTGCCGTCTATACATAAATCTTCTTTTTTTATAATTAATCCGCCTAAAATATTTTTATCTTCTTTAAAGGAAAGGTTTAAAGATGTCTTAAAATATTTGCTTAAAACTTGCTCTATTTGTTTTTGCTCGGCGGTATTAAGCGGCAAAGCACTTGTAATTTGCACCCTAGCAAGGCCTTGCCTTTTATCTAAAAGTAAAACAAGTTCTTGTTCTATAATATTTGCTAAAGAAAAGCGTTTTTCTTCAACAAGTAAACTGATAAAACAAGCCCCGATATCCTGCCCTAAAACTTTATCAAGTAATGGCTTTTTTTGATTAAAAGCAATAGCGGGATTTTCTATAATATCTTTTATTTGCTCAAGCCCCTTTAATGCTTTTTGATATGACAATAAATTTGCTTTTGCTTCCTTTGTGTTTTTGGCACAGGAATCAAAGGCTTTTGCATATTTGCGAGCAAGATAAGTGTTTTGGGCTTTCATATTATTTATTTGCTTTTGCTTCTATTTCTTTTAAAACTTCTTCTACTTGTGCGCGGGAAGTTTGCGCGTCTTCTTGTTTAGTAATAATCTTTTTTAAAGCAAGAAGAGTTGTATCTGCCATTTGGGCTTTTAAAGTTTCAACTGCTTTTTGGGTTTGGGCATCAATTTCGGCCTTGGCTTGTTCTATCATAGCGCCTGCTTGTTTGTTTGCCTCGTCTATAATTTTTTGTTTTTCCCCATCTGCAATTGCTTGGGCTTCTTTTAACTTTTGGATACTTTGACTGGAAATATCTTCAAGTTTAGTTTCCATTTCTTGTTTAATTTTTTGTGCCTCATCACGCGCCGCTTGTGCGGAAGAAATATCGTCTTTTATTTTTTTCTCCCTATCATCAAGCGCTTTAATAATGGGCTTCCAAGCGAACTTTGCAAGTAAAACTACCAAGATAAGAAAGTTCACTACAGTCCAAAAAACTAAACCGAAATTAGGTTGCAGTAAAGTCTTCATACTATAAAGTCATCAAAAGACAAATAACCAAAGCAAACAAGGTAACACCTTCTACCAAAGCAGCGGCGATAATCATTGTTGTTCTGGCATCACCTGCTACTGCCGGTTGACGGCCGGTTGCTTCAAGTGAAGCCTGACCGATTTTACCGATACCAAGCGCCGCCCCGATAACTGCAAGACCTGCACCAAGACCGGCTGCAACATATTTTAATGCTTCAAGTTCCATAACATCCTCCTAGTGTGAATGGCTTTGTAAGCCGGCAAAAATGGCCGTAAGTAAAGTAAATACATAGGCCTGTATTGCGGCTACAAGCAATTCTAAAATACTAACAAAAAGGGTCATAAATAAGACGGGAACTGAAGAAAGATAGCCTTTCAAAACAGATTCCCCCCCCATTAAAAAAATAAAAGAAAAAAGACCAAGTAAAATAATATGGCCCGCCGTCATATTGGCAAATAAACGAATTGCCAAAACAAATGTTTTTATAAGTAAACTGAAAACTTCCAAACAAAACATCATCGGCACAAGCCAAAAAGGAACGCCGCCGGGCACAAAAGATTTTATAAAACCGACGAAGCCGTTTTCTTTGATACTCAAAAAAATAATAAAAAGAAAACTTGCAATTGCCATACCTGCCGTAACGGAAATATTGCTTGTTATTGTTTTTGCCTCGGGCATCATACCAAGATAATTTGCAAAAAGTAAAAAGATAAACATTGTGCAAAAAAACGGCACAAATTTTTTGCCGTGCGGGCCGATATTGGGCAAAACAATATTTGAGCGCACAAACTCAACAAACATTTCTATAAAAGTTCTAAAACGGCCGCTTTTTAAATTTGCAAAAAGAGGAATTAAAATAACCAAGACAACAGAAATACCGAGCATAAACAAAGTGTGCTGGGTTAAACTTATATCTAACCCGAAAAGTTTTATATCTACGATATGATCTAAAATATGATGTTCTAAAATTTCCTGTATCATTTTTTATTTTCTGCACGGGTGGCTGCTTTTGCGTGCGCAATTAAAATAAACATAGCAAAAGCAAAACCGATTACTGCGCCAACAAGTAAAAACCAAGGAAAAGTATTTAACTTTTTATCAAGATAGTAGCCGCCAAAAGTGCCAAGGCACATTATTAAGGCAAATTCTATCCCTAAAGTGCTGATTAGGGCAAAATCTTTTCTTGAGATAAAGCGACTCTTTCCCATCTTAATTTTATTGTAGTATTTTTTTAAAGATTTTTAAATGCTCTTTCAGTTCGCGCGTAATGAGAAATTTTTCTTTAACAATTTCCTGCCCGTTTTTACCAAGACGTAAAGCAAGGGCTTTATCTTTAAGCAAACGCGAAATCGCATCCGCGCAGGTTTCAATATTATTGCAAAGAAGACCTGTTTTTCTATCGGTAATTTGCAGAGGTATCCCCCCCACATTGCTTGCAACAACGGGTTTTGCTTTCCAAAGCGCTTCGGTAATGGCAAGGCCGAAACTTTCCGCAAGAGATTTTTGCACAATAATATTTGCACCGCTTTGTAAGGCGGCAATTTGCGCGTCTTGTTTGTTTAAAGAAAGAACTTTTATATTTTTATTTCCTTGCGCTTTTTGTAAAGTTTCTTTATAAATATCTTCGGCATTAGTATCGTCGGGCGCAAGAGCACCGGCAATTATAAGTTGCGCCAAAGGAAATTCTTTTTGAACAAGATTAAAAGCGTCAATTAAACCGCAAGGATCTTTTAATCTGTCAAAACGCGAAACTTGCAAAATAATAGGCTTTTCAGAAGAAATTTGATATTTATTTAAGACCTCTTTTATTTTCTCGGGTGCAGCAAAAGTGTTTTTTACTGAAAGGGGGTCAATAGACGGTAAAACATAAAAAATTTTATTTTCAAAATTTTCCGCGTCGCGGTGGAAATTTGGCAAAGTAAATATTGCCGCTTCACATTTTTTGATATAAGGTTTTATAAATTGCCAAGTGTTTAAAGAGGCCCTAGAAATATCAAAATGACAACGATAAATTTTTGGAATATGACTAAAATAACTTGCCGCAATCAAGGCCGGATGATCGTGAAGATATAAAATATCTGTATCGGTATCAATTTTAATTTGAGAAGATAAATTTTTAAATTCTTTTAATTCTTCTTTGGAAACTTCTTTAATACCGACAAGAGAATCAGATATGTTTTTTGAGATTTCAAAAAATTCTTGCGGGGCTTCCGGCGTCTGCCAAGAAACTTTTAAGCCGAGTTCGGCAAAATAATCACTTAAAGTTTTTGCGCTTTCACTAACACCGCTGCCATAAGAAGAGGCGCTAAGCATTGTGATTTTTAAGCCTTTTAACGACGAAAAATCTTCTTTTATTGAAGATGTGCCTATGCCAAATTTTTCTTGTATCTCTTCTAATTTTGCCATACTATATTATAGTTTTTTTGTTTTTATGATGTTTGAAAAATAAAACAAGGGCCTTTTTTCCTATTTGTTTATTTTTTTGTTTAAAAATTTCAATAGGTCCTTTTGTTTTAAAAAACTCCCCCCTCTTTTTTTAAATTTATTAAATTTTTATTAAATTTTATTTTGCTAGCGTCTAAACTAATAAAATTTTGAGGAAATTGTAAAAATTTGGCTGATTTTAGCCAAAAATGGCCCAAATTTTGATTTTTGTGAAAATATAA
>JAZKZM010000367.1:0-3588 GCA_045612685.1 Elusimicrobiaceae bacterium | reverse complement strand
GTAGCAAATTATCAATGTAATACAGGGCTTACTAGTAATGTGTCATTTTTGTATGACCAAGATACCATTACTGACTATTCCACTTTAGGCACTAATCTTGATCCTTGGCATAATTCTGCATTAATAGAATATGACCAACCTTTTGAAGGGCCGGATACTGTTAATAAATATCCAAACCATTGTTTGCAACTTTGTGCACAAGTTACCTGTGTTAACCCCTCAAGAAAAGTTGAATCTAGCGACGGCTCTTCCGATAATTCAATAGGTATTATTCAAGATGTCGGCAGTAGCGATTTTCCTATACAAAGTGTTTTATTTGAAATTTTTAAATATCAGCCAAACTCAAACCCTTATAATGCCGATACTACACCCCCGATAAGAACTATTGCTTTAACTCCGGTAGACAATAATATTTGCTATGGTGTTGGTAGTTTTACAACCACCACTTCTGCAGGTGTTGAAAGAAGCCACTCTTGTTGCGAACTTTTTTCATCTTCTTCCGGGACTTGTGAATCTGCTTTATGTAATATGACCAATCCTACATCAACTACTTGTTTGTCTAGTAATGGATGTTCATTTTCTTCTCAATCTAAATGTGTTCTTGCTTACGATACAGCTTGCTCTCAATTTACCACAAAGAATAAATGTAATAATAAAACTCATGAAAAATGTGTTTGGGTTTCAACGGGTAGTGGTGTAAATAATGGATATTGTACAGATAATTGCTCTTCAAAGGAAACTGAAACTAGATGTCTGATAACAGATGATGGTATGCCTGGAGAGTCTGGGGTAAGTCCAGGTTCCAATGGTTACGGCCTTTGCGAGTGGAAAACCGTGGGAACTTGCACTACCTCTTCAAGCCCTTGCACTTCTAATACTGATTATTTAACTTGTGCTAATTCTTCTAATAATTGCCAATGGCGAGCTGGTATGGATAATGTGCCTGTTTCTGGAGATTGTTTGCAGACTTTAAGAAATTTCCATACAAAGGAAGATTGCGAAGCAGGAACAACAAAGATTCCTTTCTGCACCGCTTGGGACGGCAGTTATGAAATTGACGGCGAATTTGGTAAGAGCAACGGGCAGTTCGGTTTTAGAGCAAATGTAAAAACAAAATGGCCGGGCGATGGTATTTCTTCCGGCGGTGATGTTGAAGTTGACCACACAATGGCTTACCCCGGCGAAAATCAAATACCTATACAAATTGATGTTACCAATGTTCATAGTGTAAGAAGTTCTTCTACTATGGTTGGTGCTACAACCAAAGTGCCGGTTCAACCTTATGATTTAACCTATAAATTAAGTAAAGACGCTTTAACAACAATTACGATTAGCGACCCCGGCGAAAAGTGCAGTTGTGTGGGCCTTAAAGAAAATCTTAACGGTCCTACAGAGCCTTATAACTATGTTTTATACCAATGTGATGAAGACCATAAAGATGCTGATGATAATGCCGGTCTTATTGATTTTAATTTAATAAATGCCCAACCGCGTCTTGGCGAGGGTATTCCATTAGGCGGAAATGTTAATGTTGATTCTTGGGATGGGCGTGATTTGGATGGAAACTTCCTTCCTTATGGTAACTATTTAGTAGGTATTACCGCTACTACCCATGATGAATGGTCCGGCACGGATTATGAAGACCTTAGCCGCACAGTTACACGTCAGCTTTCCTTAGACCCTCTTAAAATAACTGATATTAAGGAAACAGGCCTTGCTAAGTTTTCAACATCCTACGCTAAAATTGATTATGTTATAACAGAAGCTGCAGAAGTTCATGTTATGGTCTTTACCCCCGGAACGCATTTTAATAATAATACTGAAATGAGCGGGATAATAAAACCGGAAATATATTTGACAGATCCTAACAATGTTGCCGATGGACGATTGGTGGCACATATTACGGAACAAAAACAAGGCAGAGTCGGTGTTAATACAAAGTGGGATGGTATTTGTAGAAATTATGATAGCACAGACCAAAATAATCCTGATTGTTCTTTTGGAGGCAAACAATATCTTTACGGCACACCGATGCCCGATGGCGATTATGTTTATGTAATGTGGGCAGAAATTCCTTATACTCAAGGCCCTAACCACTTTATTTGCGTAAACGGCAAATGGTGGGCCGGTGTTAGAACCCGCAAATTCCACAATGGCATTTTAGCCGTCAATAGAGGTTTGCCGGAAATTACCGTTGGCGCAGTCGGCTATACAAGCCTTGGTTCAAGCCCTACCGCTTTTGGTTTAGATCCTTTTACCTTTAATTATGCAGTATCAAGAGATTCTATTGTTGATGCTACAATTAAAACAACTGCACCGGATATTTCTTCACTTACAGATCAAGTGTATGTTGTTAAACACTTGCTTACTAATGAAGTAGCGGTTTCCGCTAAAGAAAATAAATTTACTTGGGACGGTATTGATGACGAAGGTTATCAAGTTGCCCCCGGAACATATATGGTGGAAATTGTTGCAAAAGATAGTTTATATCCTGAAAAACAAGCAACAATGACAGTTCAATTCCCCGTAGATATGTTTAGAGTCGTTGATGTTAAAACAACACCTATTTTAGATGAAGCCACCTCTCAAGCAAAAATCAGTTATACTTTATCTAAGAGTATGGATGTGACTGTGCAAATCTTTGACCAAAATATTACCATACCTACTGATGATGCAAATTGGTGTCAAGATATTGACGATCCTGATAACCCCGGTAACCCTGCCGTGCCTTTAAAAGAATTTATTTTGCCAAAAGCAGGCGAAGGTATGACAATTACCGAAGTTTGGGATGGTTTACAACAATCCAGCGGCCCTGGCAATTCTGTTGCACCTTTACCGGATGGCAACTATCCTTACAGGATATGCACCCAAACAACACAAGATCTTTCACACTGGTATAATGAAGTTAACGGTGTTCATGTAGCGCAAGATGGTGATGCTAATCTTTTTAAAGATACTGCAAGCGATAAACCCACAGGCTTTATCACCATTGCACGCGGCTCTATTGCGTTCAACAAGGTTTTAATAACACCTAGCCAGCCTACAATGAAATATTCTTCCGAAACGGTTTATTTGCCTTCTTATGAAATTGCTTTTACCACAAGCCGCCCTGCTTCAGTTAATATTGAGGTTATTTCTACACAAGACGGCCAATGCGAAGGCGGTGCCCTTGCCGGCACAACTTGCCGCATTTTAAGCACTTATATTTATAACGGAACAGATGGCTATTTTGACCCGACAAAGACTTATAAAGTCTATTGGGATGGTAAAGATTCCAAAGGCGAATATGTTAAATACGGCTCTTATGAAATTAAGTTAAAAGGTTTGCCTTATCCTATGCCGGCTCCTACAGTCTTTGGTGATTTGCCTTTAGAAACAATCTACAGCCAAGTGATAAGCGTAAATAACTTCCAAGTATATGATAGATATGTGGAAGATATTACAAGAGAAAACCCTAACGGCAAATTTGCCTATCAGATTTCCGTGCCTATGAAGGTTGCAATACAAATCTTTAAACCGGGCACAATGACAAACAGAAACTCTACAACGGCAACAGGTCTTATTGACCCTGTAACAGGGCAAGATGTC
>JAZKZM010000366.1:0-3847 GCA_045612685.1 Elusimicrobiaceae bacterium | reverse complement strand
ACTAATAATTCTATAAGTGTAAATGCTTTATTTGATTTCATTTTTATTTTCTCCTTTTTTAAGTGGTGGAGATTCCCGTTTGCCCGTGCGGCGAGCACTCCGGAATCTCTCCTATATTTATTTGATAATTTCATTTTATTTTTTTTTTTTTGAAAATCAAGTTTTCTTTAATTCTTCGTCCTACGGGATATGTTTTATATTTTGCTTTGCAAAATTAACATATACGCTATTTTTTTATAAAAAGAGTTCTTTTTTGTATTTCTGGCGTAAGTAAAAAATAATAGTTATTTGTAGGAGTTTCTTTTCCCTCCCTTCTTAGAAATAAGAGGGGTGGGGTATTGCGTGTTGGAATACATTTGTAAAAAGAGTAGCAAACAAAATTGCTTTTGCAAAGCAAAAGCCAGCGCGCTTTTGTAGGACGAAGATTCAAGAGGTCTTGCTTATTTTTTTTTTTTTGCTAAACTACTTTTATAATTTAATCAAAAAAGAGGTGTTTGTATGAAAAACCAAGCGTTCACACTTATAGAGTTATTAGTCGTTGTTTTAATAATTGGTATTTTGGCAAGTATCGCCGTTCCGCAATACCAAAAAGCCGTGGATAAAAGCAGATATGCTGCCATGGTCCAGCTTGCTAGAGCCATGGGAAAAGCCCAAGAGTCATTTTATACGGCAAACGGTTATTATGCTACGGACTGGAATCAGTTAGACCTTGATTTACCAAATAGAAAAAGTTTACCGATAAATAGTGAAGGCAGACTTATGGTCGGCCCTGCCGGTTTTTTATTGGATACGATTTATTTATCAGCTATATATTTTGACGGGGATTCAAGAATTGCGTCTTATACCCAGTATTATCCACAAGAGGCTTATAAAAACCACGGGGCGAGATGTCTTTCTTATGCTTCGCGTAAAAAACGCGGTAATGCTATTTGTGAAGGATTTGGCGGCAAATTGGAAGAATCTTACAATTGTAGCGATACAGGAAACGGAATTTGTAATATATACTCCTTGCACGCTTTTTAAAATTTTATAAACCTATCGTAAATAAATTAAAATTGGGATAAAGCAACATTATCACAAGCCCGACGCTTAAAAACGGGCCAAAAGGTATTGCACCGTCTTTAGGTGTCTTTTTAAGAGCGCCCAAAACAGCAAAACAAATTAAGCCAAAAATAGACGCTATCATTAAAGTATTTACCATACCCAAAAATCCGCTTAAAGCACCGATTGCACCCATAAGTTTAATATCACCGCCGCCAAGGGCTTCTTTTTTAATTATGGCCGAGCATAAAATTGCAAGCCCCCAAGTGCCAAAAAAGCCAATAGCTGCCCCGATAAGAGAACTTGTAAACTTGCTTGCCAAACTGCCGCTGAAAGCAGGATTTATAAAAGATACCGCAAGGCCAAAAAATATAAGTCCTATAGATAAAGTATCTGGTATAGTATAAGTTTTTAAATCAATAAAAGAAAGCGTGATTAAAGCATATAAACAAATAAGAGCGCAAAAAGTCCACGCAGTTATACCGAAGTTAACAAAAAATAAAGCAGTTAAAACTGCGGTCAACAATTCCACCATAGGATATTGAATAGAAATTTTTTCTTTGCAATTTCTGCATTTTGCGCCTAAGATAATATAACTTAGTATCGGGATATTATCATACCATTTTATTTTGTTATTACATTTTGGGCAATGGCTTGGCGGCCACACGATAGAAATTTTTGCCGGTATTCTATAAACACATACATTTAAAAAACTACCGATAACAGCACCGAAAATAAAAAACAAAACAAGCATTATAATAAATTCCATAAATTAACCTAATATTAATTTTTCTTAAAAACTTTGCAATAATCTTGGCTTGAGGGCTCATTTATATAAATCCAAGCCGTATTTTTATCAAAATCTTTAGAATTATCTGTGTTTTTTATATCAAAGATTTCTTTTCCGCCGGATGTATAAAACGGGGGGATTTTATCTAAATAAACAGGCACAAGTTCTTCTAAAGTTTCAGGGCAGCGGCCCTCATTATCACCTCTATAAACGCTTAATGCGTCGTTTAGGGTGTTAAAGTTTTTCTCATTTAACCCTTGGCGCGCTTGTGTTCTTAAAGCAAAAAACTTATCAACACAAAGCACCAAGAGTATGAGTGTTATAAATATTGCGATAATGATTTCTATTTTAATCTTCATCTTCTTCTTCAAAATGCATCAAAGTATGCAAGATGACTTTTGCATCGCACATAGTAAATTTGATGCTAGATTTTTCGTTCGGGCTATGCGGCACGCCGTATAAGCGGGATGCAACAATAGCAGGCAAGCCCAAATTTCTGATACCTGCGGCAAAAGTGCCGCCGCCGCAACCGATAAGTTTTGGTTCGGCATTATTAATTTCTCTTGTTGCTGCGCAGTAGCGTTTAACAAGGTTTGAAGTTCTGGATGTCGGTATAGAAGAAATTTTTAAAATACGTTCAACATTAATTTGCACTTTAAAATCGTTTTCCACCGTTTTTGCTATTTTTTTAATTTCATTTTCAAGTTCTTTTTCAGTATAGCAAGGTAAAAGGCGGCAGTCAAGATAGAAAACATCAACGCCCGGCACAATGTTAACATTGGGGACATTGTTTTCTTTCTTAGAAGGGGTAAAAGTGCTCATCGGCACATCATAAAGACTATCTTGTTTATCAAATTTTTTGGGTAACTGGTCATATAAACGTGCAACTAAATTTGACCCTGCAACCATAGCATTAATACCGGTTGTAGGGTATGCGCTGTGGGCCTGTTTGCCGATAGTGGTTATTTTATACCAAAGGGAAGTTTTTTCCGCTATTTCAATTTCGCAACCTTTAATATCGCCGCTGTCTTGGACTAAGAAGGAATCTTCCTTACCGAAAAGGTGCGGCATATTTTTTAATACATAGGGCAAGCCGTATCCTTCGCCGACTTCCTCGTCAGCAATCATCATAATACCAAGGTTAATCGGCGGTCTTTTGCCGGAGTTTATTAAAGTTTTTGCGGCAAGTAAAGCTGCGGTAATGGCTTGTTGGTTATCTTCAACGCCTCTGCCATACATTGTATCTCCGTCGGCATCAATTTGGAGTTTATAGGGTTTGGTTTTCCACAAAGATAAATCGCCGGGGGGCACAATATCAAGGTGTGTTAAAAGCCATAAAGTTTTTTCTCTGTCTTCGCCAAAATATCTTGCAATTAAATTAGGGCGCACTCCGCCTTTTGCTCTTTCATCTTGGGAATTTAATCTTGTTACTTCATCAAAACCTAAATTATTAATAACTTTTTCAAGATAATTTGCTTTATCAAGTTCGCCTTCGCCGCCGTTGGCCGGGGAAATAGCCGGTCTAGCGGTCATATTGGCCTGTAAATCAACAATAAACTCTTTTGAGTCATCAATTTCCTTATATAATTCTTTCATCATCTGTTCTATCTCCTTTAAAATGGGTTTTCAATATCAATAAATTTTGTTTGAACTTTGAATTTTTTTGATACATAATTCATCAAAGCCTGAACACCAAGTTTTTCTGAATTATAATGACCCATTGCTATAAAATTTATTTTGGCTTCGCGGCAATATTCCGTTATATATTCATCGCGGGAGCCGGTTATATATAAATCTGCTTTTTTTAAGACGGCTTCTTCAAGCATATCGTGCGCGCCGCCGCTTACTATTGCGATAGTTTTAACTTTGCTTGGTCCAAAAAATAGGGCCTCGCCTTTAAGCAAATTGTGTATATCTTTGATATCACAATTTTTTGTCGTTTTACCTATAAAACCGATTTCCTGCCCGTGATAAGTGCCAAAAGGTTTTAAATCCTTTAATTTTAATATTTTGGCA
>JAZKZM010000365.1:0-1042 GCA_045612685.1 Elusimicrobiaceae bacterium | reverse complement strand
AATAATTATAAACATATTTTTCGCTACAATCAATATATAAAATTAAATAAATTTATTAAAAAACTTGCATTTGCTAAAAAATTAGTTGCCATTAGCATCTGTTTGTGCAATAATAGATATTATCATAGATTTGGAGCGTTGTAATGGAAACAAAGAGAAGTAGTTTTACAGGAAAGTTAGGCTTTGTTTTGGCTGCAGCAGGTTCTGCTGTCGGTTTGGGCAATATCTGGCGCTTTCCTTATCTCGCTGCTCAGTATGGCGGCGGTATATTTTTGCTTGTTTATTTAATTCTTGCCGTAGCCTTCGGCTTTGCGCTTATGCTTGCAGAAATTGCGATTGGACGTAAGACAGGCCTTAGTGTTGTAGGTGCATATAAAAAACTTGATAAGCGCTTTTCATTTATTGGATTGTTGGCCGCAGCAGTGCCGATTATAATTTTGCCCTACTATTGTGTTATCGGTGGCTGGGTAACCAAATATATGTTTGCGTTTGCTACCGGCGATGCAGGTAACGCTGCAGTTGATGGCTATTTTAACGGGTTTATTTCAAATGCTTCCGAGCCGCTCTTGTGGTTTGCCGTATTTATCGGTGCAACCGCTCTTGTAGTTTTGCTTGGCGTTGATAAGGGTATTGAGAATATCAGCAAGATTATAATGCCTATCTTGATTGCGCTTACCCTTTTTATCGCAATATACTCTATTTGCAGTATGCCGGGTGCTGTTGACGGTGTGTTGTATTATATTACCCCCGATTTCAGCAAGTTCTCTGTTAATACCGTGCTCGGTGCAATGGGCCAGCTCTTCTATTCAATGTCTATAGCAATGGGTATTATGATTACCTATGGCTCTTATATGAAAAAGGATGTTAACATTGAATCCTCTGTTCATCAGATTGAAATTTTTGATACTGGAATTGCGTTTCTTGCCGGTTTGATGATCATTCCTACGGCCTATGTATTTTATGGCGGCAACACCGAGAGTATCGGTCAAGGCCCCGGATTGATGTTTGCAACCTTGCCCAAGGTGTTTCAAACTATGCCCGG
>JAZKZM010000364.1:0-4388 GCA_045612685.1 Elusimicrobiaceae bacterium | reverse complement strand
TCTTGGACAAAATTATCCGGATTTACTTTAGACCAAGCATTCCAATTTATGCCGATTTTTTCAAAAATTTCTTTTGTCTTTTTATTCCAGGGTAAAGCTTCCATAATATCGGCAATATCTTTATCCTGATTATTTTTTAATAAAGTAAAAATATCATTTAGATTTTTCTTAGTATCCGTGCGCAAATTAAGGAATTCCGTTATATTTATTTTATCCAAATTTGCCTTAGCTATAAGGCCGTCAAAATAAGGTATTTTCATTTGACGAATAATTTGCGGCTGATATTGTTGCTTCCAAACAGCTTCATTTTCCGACGTTTTAGGTAAGATATAAGATACCATTTTTTGCGCCGCAATAAGGTCTGTTTTTGCAATACCTGAAATTGTTTTAAATTTATCTACAATATCTTGAATTAAAAGGCCTTCGCCTTTAGCAGTTCTTCTTTGCAAGGAAGTTATTTTATCTCTTTCTTCTCTAAAGGCAGGGTCTGTTTTTGCTTTTGCCCTAAGCTCGTTCATTTGACGGGTAAGGTCTATATATTTTTGGCTTTTTTCGGGATTAAGTTTTTCAAGCAAAAGTTCATAAGCTTCCGGCGTAAAATTTTTCTTAACAAAACTTGCTCTTGAAATAATATTTATTAATTCCGCAAGTTTTCCTTGATAAGAATAAACCAATCCCTTTACTCCAATAATTTCTATTGCATCTTTTATAGATTCTTTATTATTTACAAATAATCTTTCTATAGTCTGTGGTGTTGATTCAAGTTTTTTAGAATGTTCTTTTGCTATTTTTAAAGCCGTTTGGAAATCAGCTTCAAGCTTATCTTCATAAGCAAAACCTATTTTTGCATTTTTAGTTATATTTACAGGGTCCAGCGGCAAAGTTATATCTTCTGAGTTTATATCTAAAGCCCTCTTCTGTGCTGATAAGGCGGCGTTATCAGACAAATAATTAAAAATCTGATTGCTCGGTTCAAATGGCAAATCTTTATATTTATAACCGGGGAAAGATTCTTCCACACTTGTTATGGCCTTATTAACTAAAAGTTTATAACTATCGCCTTTATGAACCCAAAAAACCACTTCATCATCATTAAAGTTTTTAGTTTTAGGGTCATATTTTCCAAGAACATATTTCCAAGTATCTCTGCTTTTTGCGATATAACTATTAAATAAATCAATAGGATTATGAGAATTACCAAGATTAAAAGCATCTATATTTGGCATTTTTAATATTTGATATGTAGGAAAAGAATTTAAAAGTTTAAAAATATCCAAAGTAATATCTCTTGGGGAAAAGTGTATATTTTTTAATAATTTTAATTCTTGTTTTAAATCAGAAGGCTCTGTTAAAGAACTTTCAGCCTCAATTAAACTATTAAACTTTTTACCTTCGTAAAATAACATTGCGCCGTAATAATTATTTTTAACAGCTTCTATATAGGTTGAACGCAAATCATTTACTCTTAAAAAGCCAATATCTGCCGTGGTGCAAGTATCATTTCTGGCACTAATTAAAAGAACATTTATACCTTTTCTTTCTAAGTTTGCATTTTCTAAGCCCACGCCGCTATGGCATGAACTAGAAACGACATTAACCACCGCATCGCCCTTATTTTCTTCTATAACATCTAAAAGCTCGTCTAATGATGTTTTTACATTACCATTGATAGTTAATACTCCATTTTTCTTTCCATGAATTTGCATATAAATAGTATATTCCTTAAATTTAGCAGAAAGTTTTTTTACTTCACTGGCAATATGTGCTTTATAATTTCCAATAGTATATAATTTTAGCACAACAAGATCTTTACTTTGCATACGGCTTGGTATTATAGATTTTTCGATATTACCGCCTTGTAAGAAAAGCAAAGGTTGGGGGTCTTTTTTAATTTTAATTTTGCCATTAACTGCCAACGGATATTTTTTTGGTTTTGTTAAAGACACTCCGCCTGGCACATTTCCAAGGAAAGTTATAGAAGCTATGCCCGGTATATTTTTGGTATCTATTATTGTATTAAAAAGTTTTGTCGCAAATTTTGAAACAAAAGGTATAATAGAATTTACCGCCGTAGGTATTATTGCTTTTGCTATTTCTATATTTAATTTTTGATTACCGACTTGTTCTATAACTTCGCCGGAAGAACTTGCAAAATTTACTACTTGCGGTTTTGGTCGTCTTATCCCAAGTTCTCTGCCGATAAGTAAATTATTTTTGTTTAAATACCCATCAAAGTTAAATACAAAATCATTATAGACTTCACCTGTTTTCTTATTGACTACAAATAACCCTTCTTTTCTTAACCCTTCGTATATTTTATCCCCTATATTAAATGTTCTTGAGAATTGATTGTCTTGCGCAAACGGCAATATCTTTTTATACTTTTTGCTATATAAATATTCTCTTGGCAGCAAACTTGTTTGTCCTGTCATCAAACTTGCTCCTTCTGCCTGAGTGCCGCCCTTTAAGACTTCTTGGCCCTTTATATAATCTTCCGTATAATCTTTAAAGATTTTGAGTTTGGCTTTATCTACATAACTTACTACTTGTCCCCCTTCGCCAAGTTCTCTTATCCCGATTCTGCTTGCGCGTCTTACATCTCTTGTTACTCTAAATATATCATTATGCAAAGTGGCTATATAGTGGCTACTGTTAAAGTAATTTGTGCTGCCTTCCACTCTTAAAATATTATTCCTTAAAACTATATTTTTACCGCGCTTGTAGCCGATATTATGCAGCATATAGTTTATCGGGTTCATTCCGTTCTTTTCGGCTAAATAAGCGCTTGCATTAATTTTACGGCCGATATTTGCGCTGTTTACTATTCCCGCGGTAAAATTACGCCCGAATCTTCTTAATTTAGCGCCTTCTTTAATAAATGCTACCTGACGCAAAATATTGGCTCTTTGCGCTACGCTTAATGCCTGCGCGCCTTTTACTATCTTTTTGGCTTTTACTAAGGCGCTTGCTCCGCCCAAGGCTTTTACGCCAAGCCCTGCCATTGATACAAAACACCAGATATCAAACAAAGTACCGTAGTATTTTAATATTGATACTACCGCGCGTTTTCTGTCTAACTCGTGATATCTTTTGCTGTTTTTATCATATTTTTGGATATTGCTGTATTTCTCCGCAAGTCTATTATCCAAAAACATTTTGGCATCTACAGGTAAATCTGCAAATTTTAAATAATATAAAAAGCCGGCAAGTCCGCTTGATATTGTTGTGCCATAGGTGCTTAACTTTTCTTTAAAGGTGCGTTCTATATACGCATTTCGGCTTTTTATCGCATCTACATTTACTTCTCTTGTTTTACCGTATTCATCAAGATAGGTTTTATATTGTGGAATAGGTTCTTGATAGGGTTTTGCTTCGTTCATTACTTTTGGAGCATATAACAAAGAGCCATATACAAACGGCATTATTGTTTGGCACTCAAGTTTATCTTTGCCAAGAACTACTTTTACAACCTTACAACTGCTTATAGAACTTTTTAATATTTCTTTACTTTGTGCGCTGCCTTCTTCTGCTAGTAATCCTGCTAAATCTTCCCAAGCATTTGTTCCGTCTTCTCTTTGGCCGTATACTGATATTTCCCCTAAGTAATTGCCGTTATAGGCCACATTTTCCGGTATTGCGCCAAAACCGCCAAAGCCGTTTTCTTCATTGCTTTTTTCTTCCTTCATCTTGGATTTTATGTAGTTTTTTAATGTACTATAAGCCTTCCATTTCAACAATACCGCACTGCCGCTTATTAAACTATTATTATATTTATCATTTGCCGCTAGTCCCTTTTCATTTTTCTTAATAAATTCTAAAACACCTTTTACCCCTTTATCACTTTTCTTTAAATGGCTTAAACCCTCTAAAGCATAAAAAGCATTTTGACATTTTTGCGGGTTTTTATAGGTTGCAGGTATGATATCCCAAGCGCCTTCACTTAAGACTACAGGTGTTGCACCCGTGGAATACATATTTCTGTTGATTAGGGCTAAATTACTTAATAATTCGCCTGTTTTATTTAATTTGCGTTCTTCGGCATTGAAGGCACAAGGGTCGCCCTGTAAGCCCTTTAATAAAATTTCTTCGGCTTTTATTCTGTCTTCTACAAATTCTCCGGGTTTTTCTTCGCTGTTTAATAAAGCAGATAAAATTTCTATTATTTCCCCGTTTACCGCGCTTGATTTGTTTGCGTTATATATCGCTATTAAATTGCTTCCCAAACTCTTTAAATATGCTTTACCTTGCGCTTCTAAACTTGCTTGCATTTTAATTTGCCAAGCCTGATAGTCTTTTTCGTATTGCTTATAGTTTGATTTGATATTGTTTTCTTCGTTTTGCTTCCACTCATTTAACTGTGCTTTGCTTTGTTTTTCAAGATGATTTAA
>JAZKZM010000363.1:0-2895 GCA_045612685.1 Elusimicrobiaceae bacterium | reverse complement strand
GGCCGTCAAGCTGCTTTAAAAAATGAAGTTTTTGATAAAGCCCTTTTAATGCCTTTAGATTTTTATCCTTTTATTAAACGCTTTTTAAAATTTTATAAACCTTGCAGACTTTTTATTGTGGAATCGGATTTATGGCCTAATACCATTGTTGCCTGTGGTAATAATAATGTGCCTGTTTGCGTCATAAATGGCCGCCTTTCGGAGCGCAGTTTAAAACGCTATAAATGGGCCGGGCCTTTAGCAAAGCTCGTTATAAGCAAAATTTGCTTAATTTGCGCCCAAACGGAAGATATTGCCAAAAGATATATAAAACTCGGCGCTGCGAAAGAAAAAGTTTTTAATACCGGCAATATCAAATATGATATGTTAAATCAAAATCCTGCCCGTCAGCAAGAAGCAAGTGATATAATAAAAAATCTTGGTTGGAAAGATAACTTTATTTTAACCTGCGGCAGCACCCACGGCGAGGAAGAAGATTTGATTATCAAAACCGCCAAAAAATTAAAACAGGTTAAATTTATTGTCGCACCGAGACATTTGGAAAGGGCTTCATCTATAATAGAAAATCTTAAAAAATCCAAAATCCCCTTTGCCATTTACAGCCAAATAAAAGAACCGCTTAAAAATGAAACGCAAATTTTGCTCGTTGATACTATGGGTATGCTTGGCGCTTTTTATACAATGGGTAATATGGCTTTTATCGGCGGCACAATCAGCAAAAAGGGGGGGCATAATTTTTTGGAAGCAGCCATACTTGCTAAAGCAATTTTCAGCGGACCATATTTTTATAATACGCCGGAAGTTGCAACAAAATTATTTAAAGAAGGGGGCGCAGTAAAAATAAGTAAAACAACTTTTATTACTGAACTTGAAAAATTTGCAAACAATAGAACTTTAGCTAAAAAGGCAGGTGCTTTGGCACAACAAATTGCCTTATCTTTTAAAGGAGCTACTGAAAAAACTATCAGTATAATTAAAACTTATGGAAAATAATGAAAAAAATAAAATTTTAGTTTTGCGTTTATCTTCACTTGGGGATATTATGCTTGCTTCCCCCGTGTTTAAAAATATTAAGGCAAAATGGCCTAACTGCCATATTGCTTTAATGGTAAAACCGCAGTTTGCCCAAGTATTTAGCGGTCATCCGGATATTGATGAGATTATCGTTTTTAAAGGTTATATTTCCACTTTAAGAAGAATAAGAAAAGAACACTTTACCCATTTGCTTGATTTGCATTCCACTTTAAGAACAAGAATTATCAGTTTGCTTTCCGGCATACCCAAAAAACAACGCTATAATAAACACGCTGTTGAAAGAAGGCTCTATGTCAATTTCAAAATCACAAATCCCGCTTTGGAAAAGCACACCCTTGAAAAATATTTAGAAGCCCTAAAACCTTGGGATATACCGATAAAATATACCACCCCGCAATTAAATGATTGGTCCTTTAAGCCGGCATAAGTTGATACAAAAGAAGTGGGCAATATTTGTATTTTCCAAACTTCTTTTATCGGCGATTCCGTTTTAACAACACCGCTTGTTAAAAAGACGGCAAATCTTTTCCCCAAAGCAAAAATTATTGTTGTTACCCGCCCACAAACAAGGGAAATTTTTGCCAACTTAAAAGAAGTTTCCAAAATTATTATTGATGATAAAAAAGGCCTTGGCAAGATTTTTGGCGTATTTAAAACAGCCCGCCAAATCAAAAAAGCCAATGTTGATGTTATTTTAGTGCCACACAGAAGTTTCAGAAGTGCGCTTATTGCCTGGCTCAGCGGGGTAAAAATCCGCATAGGTTTTTCCAACAGTGAAGGCAGATTCTTATATACAAGAACTTTGCCGTTTTCCTGGCTTATTCACGATGCGGAAAGGAATTTATCCCTTTTGCAAGGTATAGTTAATGAAAACTTTGCCAATGCCGAATTAAAAATGGAAACTTCTACCGAAGATGCTCAAGCCAATGTTTTAACAATGCTTAAAGAAGCCGGCCTTGAAGGCAAAGATATTATCGGCGTGCACCCCGGTTCTGTTTGGCCCACAAAATGTTGGCCGGCAGAAAATTACGCCAAATTTATTGAAAGAGTGGAAAAAGAACTTGGCCTTAGAGCAGTAATCGTCGGCGGGGCAAAAGATGTTGACCTTGGCGAGCAGGTTTGCCGTCTTTCCAAAGTTCACCCGGTTAATTTAGCAAGCAAAACAAGTCTTTCCGAATTAATGGCAATAATGAAATATTTTAAATTATTTGTTACCAATGATTCCGGCCCTATGCATATCGCTACTGCTTTTGGCGTGCCGACGCTTGCTATTTTCGGCCCGACGACAAAAGAACTTGGCTTCTTTCCTTACGGCAAAGGCCATAGAGTTATTGAAGTTAAAGATTTACCCTGCCGCCCTTGTGCTTTACACGGCGGTAAAAAATGCCCGCAAGGCCATTTTAAATGTATGAAAGATATCAGCGTTGACGAAGTTTTTAATAACGCTAAGGAGATGCTAAATATCCACTAAAGCGCTTGACTTTAAGTGCGACAATAGCTAAAATTTTATTATGAGTAAATTTTTAAATTCATTTAAAGTTTCTTTCAATAAAGGTATTCTTATAGGAATACTTGATATCATCTTTAGACTGGTAATAGCTTTGATTTGGATTCTTGTTGTTAAACTTTTAATTACTTTTGTGTGGGAAGCTATTACCTTGCCGCAATTAACAGGCCAAAGATTATGGTGGATTGCTTATAGTGTGTTTGCTTTCCTTATTGTTTCCGCCTTAGGTTATAGCGCCGTAATTGATAGAGAATAAAAATATTTTTATTTACAATAAAACCGCCTAATATTCTTAGGCGGTTTTTTGTTTCTTATTTTAACAGAAGATGCAAAAGTTTTAAATAGATTTCTTT
>JAZKZM010000362.1:0-1128 GCA_045612685.1 Elusimicrobiaceae bacterium | reverse complement strand
ACTAAACTTTGTTTTTATACTGACAATGTTTTTTCCAGCCACATTCAATGCAATATTCACCGGCGGCGGGGCAATGTTCTAGTTCTTTATCTAACCGCGCTTTTTCTTCAGCAAAAATCTTTGAAAGTTCCACTTTCTGGATATTGTCTATCGCGGTTTCTGTTTTAGTTTCCAATTTAACCGCAGGAACGTCTTTATAACAGGCTTCTATAATTTTTTGTGCGCTATATTCCAATGCTGAACTTTTAGTGTTTTCAAGGCACTGTAGGGCCTTAAAAAACATTTTTTCTTGGTCTAGGGCTAATCCGCAAATAATAAGGCCTAGGGCTCTCTCATGGGTTTTTGTATCAGGATAATTTTTCCATCTTTCTAGCCAATTTGTGACGGCTTGCGCGATTGTTAAGGCTTTGTTTTCATGCCACATGGTTTTATCTCTCTTTATGTTTCAAAATCTAACAACCACCCTTAAACCGTGGATATTCAGCGCAAATTGGCCGGTAAGTTTCAATAACTCTTTTAGCTTCCTCTAGCACAAACTCCGGCCCGCGATTTGCGTTTATTTTCACTAAATTACACTTCTTTTCTAATTTAGGAATAATAAAATCATAAGCCTTTTGAAGTGATTCCATATACTCACGGGGAATACCAGCCTCACACCCGCGCGCCCGCGCGTTTATCCTATCCATAAGATTATCCATTGAAACGTCAAGGTGCAAAATTAAATCTGGAAAAACTAAAAATCTTTGCATAAGTGTATGATACTCTTCATAAATTTCAAATTCTTTGTCGGTCATATAACCGCTTTGTAGCTGCACTAACGCAAATTGAAAATCTTCATAAATTGAACGATCAACTATTACATCTTCACCGGCTAAATTGGCCCAATCGGCGGCTTGCATTGCTTCAAAACGCTTTAACAACAAATACATCTGCATTTTAAAAGCGTATTTTTCCGGCTCTTTATAATAACTTTCCAAAAATGGATTATTTTCTACCGGTTCAAAAAAATGCTTTCCTTTCAAAGACTTACACAATGTAGTTTTGCCGGCTCCGATTAGTCCACTAATAACAATCAGCATGATATTTTCTCCTTAAATAAAAGTGCGTTTTTTTAATTCGGCAAAAAGC
>JAZKZM010000361.1:0-6273 GCA_045612685.1 Elusimicrobiaceae bacterium | reverse complement strand
TATTTTTAAGAGCATTTTGTATGTTTAAAAGTTCCTTATTCAAGCGTGCATTTTCCTTTTCAAAATCAATAAGCCCTTCTAAGGGGATATAGATTGTTGTTTCCTCAAACACTGCGCTGGCAGATTGTTTTGGTTTTGCCGCATTTTGGCCGACTTCCAAAGTTTCCACCTTAGCCAAAGTTTTTATGTAAGAAGAATATTTATTTATAATTTTTTCTTCTGCTTCTTTAGTATTAAGTATAACTTTGATTTTTAAAGAAGGCGGAACATTAAATTGAGAGCGGACAGTTCTTATCTGCCCTATAATACCTTGAAGTAAAGCCATTTCTTTTACGGCCTCATTATCTTCTAAAGCAGGGTTATAAACAGGGTAAGAATCTTGTATCAAAAATTCTTTTGAATCTTTAATATAAGGTTTCAAACTAATTGCAATTTCCTCTGTAATAAAAGGCATAATCGGGTGCAAAGCTTTAAGTGTGCCGTAAAGAATATTGACAAGAAGGGCCATAACTTTCTTTTTATCTTCCCCGTTAAAGCGGTCTTTTGCAAGTTCAATATACCAATCGCAAAAATCGCCCCACAGGAAGTGATATAAAGTATCAGCGGCACTTGCCATATCATATTTTTCTATGGCACTTGCGGCTTCTTTTACGGCAGTATTATAGCGGGCAAGAATCCATTTATCTGCAAGTTCGGTCAAGTTTGTAGGCATTTCTAAGGGTTCTTTTAAATCGCCCATATTCATCAAAATAAAGCGTGAAGCATTATAAATTTTATTGCAGAAATTTCTTGCCCCCGTTATAGAATCTTCGCTATAAGGAATATCTTTGCCGGGGTTTGCCTGAACGACGAGGGAAAATCTAACAGCGTCTGTTCCGTATTTTTCTGTCATAGCCAAGGGGTCAACAACATTACCCTTTGATTTAGACATTTTTTGCCCTGTTTTATCGCGGACAATTCCGTTTAAAATAACATCTTTAAACGGCACTTTGCCTTCAAATTCAAGGCCCATCATAATCATTCTTGCAACCCATAAATAAATAATTTCATAACCGGTTACAAGAACGCTAGTTGGGTAATAATATTTTAATTCTTCTGTTTGCTCCGGCCAGCCAAAAACGGAAAGCGGCCACAAAGCAGAAGATAACCAGGTATCTAGAACATCCGGGTCTTGCTCGCAATCAGCGCTGCCGCAAATCGGGCAGACGGGTTTTTCTTTTGAAATTATGGGTTTTGCGCCGTCTTCAAAAGAAACTTTTGCAAGTTGTTCTTTGCCTTGTTTATCAGTGGTAAAAGTTAAGCCCTTTTCAGAGCAATGGCGGCAATACCAAACAGGTATTCTGTGGCCCCACCAAATCTGGCGTGAAATACACCAATCTTGAATATTTTTAAGCCAATCTAAAACAGGGCCTTTCCAATTTTTCGGGTGGAATTTAATATCTTCGTTTTCAATTGCTTTAATTGCGGGTTTTGCAAGTTCCTTCATATTAACGAACCATTGTTCGCTCAAATAAGGTTCTATTGCGTTCCCGCAGCGATAGCAGGTTGAAACGGCATTATTATATTTTTCTTCCTTAATCAAAAGGCCTTGCGCGTCTAAATCTTTAACACTTTCCTTGCGGCAGAGTTCTCTATCCATACCCAAATATTTTTCGGGCACATTTATCATCTTGCCTTTATCGGAAATAACTACAATAGTTTCAAGATTATGGCGCTGACCGACTTCATAGTCTGTCGGGTCGTGTGCGGGGGTAATTTTAAGTGCGCCTGTACCGAAATCTTTTTCAACTGCTTCATCGGCAATAATCGGTATCGGGCGGTTGATTAAAGGTATTAAAACTTTTTTACCGATAAGGTGTTTATATCTTTCATCTTCCGAGTGAACGGCAATTGCGGCATCAGCAAAAATGGTTTCCGGGCGGGTAGTAGCAATAACTATACCTTTTGAGCCGTCTTCCATTTTATAGTGCAAATGCCAAAGTTTGCCGTTTTGCTCTTTGTGTTCAACTTCAATATCAGATAAAGCGGTAGAACATCTAACGCACCAGTTAATCATGCGTTTACCGCGGTAGATATACTTTTTATCCCAAAGGCGTTTAAAAGTTTCAAAAACAGCCTGGGCGCGTTTTTCGTCCATAGTAAAGCGGATATTTCTTTGGTCCAAAGCCCAACCCATTTTTTCAAATTGATTGTAAATTGCATTACCACATTCTTTATACCAATCCCAAACGACATCAACAAATTTCTCTCTACCCAAATCGTGGCGGGAGAGTTTTTGCTCTTTAGAAAGTTTCTTTTCAATAACATTTTGCGTGGCAATACCGCCGTGGTCGGTGCCGGGCACCCAGTTGGCGGATTTGCCGTTCATGCGGTTAAAACGGATTAAAGTATCTTGTAATGTATTGTTAAGCCCGTGGCCCATGTGCAAAACACCTGTAATGTTTGGCGGGGGAATAACAATAACAAAAGGTTTTTTATTTTTATCAATTTCGGCTTTAAAGACGCCGTTTTCTTTCCATAATTTAGCAAGTTTTTCTTCAACTGCTTTGGGATCGTATGCTTTAGGCAACATAATTAAATTCCTCTGGACTTCATTTAAGTATATATATATTTTATCAATTTAGTAGAATATTTACAGGGGATTTTATGACAAAACAGGTTATAGAGCCGGAAATTGTCGCTCAGGGCCAAGTTTCACCGCAGCAGGAAAACGCGCAACAAAACCGCGCTGATTTTCGTTTTTATCAAACAAAATCTAGCGGTTGCTTGGGACTTATTTTATTTGTTTTTGTGGTAATTCCTTTATTAATTTTTAGTTTATTTAAGAAGAGAAAATGATTGAAAATCAAAGAAAAGCAGGTGTAATTTTATCTTATATTTCAATGGCGCTTGACGCTATTGCAAGTTTTATTTGCCTGCCTTTTTTGGTTAAATTGCTTGGCAAAGGGGAGTTTGGTTTATACCAACTTGTCGGCGCGATAATTGCTTATCTTTTGATTATGGATTTTGGTCTTTCCAATACCACAACGCGCTATTATGCCCGCTATCAAGAGCAAGGTAAGCAAAAAGAAAAGGAAAATATGCTTGCCCTAAGCGCAATTTTTTATGTTTTTGTCGGTGTTTTAATTTTAATTATAGGTTTTAGTTTGCTACATTTCTTTTTGCCAGTTTACCAAAACACTTTAAGCGCGCAAGATTTCCTGACGGCAAAAAAACTTTTTACCATAATGCTTTTAAATGTGGCAATAGTTATACCGGCCAATATTTTTGCAGCCGTAATAAACGCAAATCAAAAATTTATTTTTGCCAAAACACTTGTTATTTTAACCCTTTTACTGCGCCCTACAACGATAGTTTTAATGCTCCATATTTGGCCTAAAGCATTGACGATAGTTTATATACATACAATTTTTAATTTCCTTGTAGTTATGGCAAATATAATTTACTGCTGTAAATTCTTAGATATCAAAATGAAACTGCACCGCTTTGAGTGGAAATTATTGAAAGAACTTATCTTATTTTCGCTTTTTGTTTTTTTGGCGGTTGCTATGGAGCAATCTTATTGGCGCAGCGGGCAACTTATACTTGGCGCGCTTATCGGCACAGGGGCGGTGGCAGTTTACGCCGTTGCTATGAAACTTGATATCTTTTTTACCAGACTTGCCGATAATATAAGCGCAATTTTCCTGCCGCAACTTTCACAAATAAGCGCGCATAAAAGTTTTAAAGAGCAGACAAATGAAGTCTTTTTAAAAGTTTCGCGTATTCAGTTAATGGTAATGAGTGTTTTTTTGTGCGGCTTTATTTTATACGGCAAAACTTTTTTAAATTTTTGGCTTGGCGCAGGTTTTGAAAATTCTTATTATTATGCGCTTATTATAATGTTTGCTTTGTTTATACCGCTAACGCAAAGTATAGGTATATGGATTTTGCAGGCGCAAAATAAGCATTATTTTAGGGCTTATGTTTACATAGCAAGTGCAGTTTTAAATATTATTCTTGGCATATTTTTGGTAAAGCATATCGGCGCAAAAGGTTGCGCGGCGGCAACGGCAATTTCTATTCTATTGGGGCAAGGTTTAACAATTAATTTATACTATAAAAAAATTGGTCTTGCCTTAAAAAATTATTTTATCAATGTGCTAAAAATTTTGCCCGCTTTTTTAATTATGCTTTGCCTTGGCTTATTTGTAGAAAAAGTTTTGATATCGTCTGATTTAACTATTTTTATTTGCAAAATTTTTAGTTTTATTTTAGCGTTTTTAATAGTGTTTTATTTTACTTTTATGAACGCGTGGGAAAAAAATTTGCTAAAATCTCTCTATGGCAAGAAATAAGGGAATTCAACCAATTTACACAAACCGCAAGGCCTTCCACGAGTATTTTATTACAACTACTTTTGATGCAGGGTTAGAACTTTTAGGTGCGGAAATTAAATCTATACGCCAAAAAGAATGTTCTTTAGAGGGCGCCTTTGTCCGTGCGGAAAACGGCCAGGCCTATATCTATAATATGAACATAAACCCTTATATCTATAATACCCACACACAACTAGAACCTTCCAGGCCGCGCCGCCTTTTGTTAAATAAAAGGGAAATTAATAAACTTATTTCCTATGGCGCAGTTAAAGGCCAGGCCATTATTCCTTTAGAAATCTTTATTAAAGACGGCTGGGCCAAAGTTAAAATTGCCCTTGCCAAAGGTAAAAAACTTTACGACAAGCGCGAAGCACTAAAGAAGAAAGATTTAGCCCGCAACCTTGACCGGTCAATGAAAGTCAAATTCAAACTCTAGTTTTGCGTCGGCTTTTTAATTTCTTAATTACTCATATAATATACATTTGTGCCGGACCAGTGGCTTGAAGAAGGAATCATTATTTGTCCGCCGAATTGAGAGCAAACGGCATCATTTCCATAACAATCGCCATAATAACTTATACCATTTTCTTCAAGTGGTCCAAAAAAATCTATTGTAATGCCAAAATCGGTAAATCTTAAAGCAACATAATTAGTATTACTAATATAGATTTTTCCCCAAGGGGTAAGATATTCATTTTGGTATCCTTGGTCTTGATTAAAGGTATAGTCTGCAGAAACATCAAGTTCGTCTAAATCTTTTGAATATACACCATGAGCAAGATAGTAAACTTGGTTAGCTTCGTATATGGCTTTTGCTATAGGTAAATGGGCTCTTACTTTAGAAAGTCTTGTTGCTGTCATATAATTCGGCACGGCAATACTTGCCAAAATACCGATGATTAAAACTACTACAAGTAATTCAATTAAAGTAAAACCTTTTTTCATACAATTTCTCCATTTTTAAGATAATTCAATTTTATTTTTTTTTTTTTGAAAATCAAGTTTTTCTTTAATTCTTCGTCCTACGGAATATGTTTTATATTTTGCTTTGCAAAATTAGCTGGTAAGCAACACTTTTGTCTAAAGAGCAGCAAAAAAGATTACTTTTACAAAGTAAAAGCCATACGCATTTGTAGGAAGAATAGTCAGAAAAGAACTTGTTTGCGCCGTCTTTATTTTCGTTGAAAAATAATCAAAAGAAAACAAAATTTGTAAAAAGTGTGGCGTGTAAAATTGCTTTTGCAAAGCAAAAGCCAGCGGGCATCTGTAGGACGAAGAGTTAAGAGAAGTCTTGCTTATTTTTTTTTTTTTGATAAACTACTTTTGTTAAGTTTAATCAAAAAAGGGGTGTTTTTATGAAAAACCAAGCGTTCACGCTTATAGAGTTATTAGTAGTTGTCTTAATTATCGGTATCCTAGCCGCTATCGCCGTTCCAGAATACCAAAAAGCAGTTATCAAAAGTCGTTATACGGAATTGATATCAACAGGAGAAGCGGCTCATCGCGCAGAAGAGGTTTATCGTTTGTCTAAAGGGGAATACACTGATGTATTAACAAATTTAGATATACAAATACCGGAAGATACAGAAATATCTTTGTATAGCCCTAATCCAGGCTCTCCAGCCCTTATTGTTACTTCGTCAAAGGTTCCAGGTATGCTTTATGTGATTTACTTGGATCAGTATAATGGTAATCCAAGCAGCAGGGTTCCAGTAGGTTGTAGACAATGCAGAGTAGATGCCGAAGCAGAAAATAAAGACACCTTAATTAAAGTTTGTCAATCATTAACTAATTCTAGTTCATATTCTACAACTTTGGCGTTTTCCGATTGTAATACTATTTATTTTTAAATAGCTAAAAGTTTGCACTAGAATCTTTTTTAAATAAATGTCTAAGAATATCAAACAAAAAAGAC
>JAZKZM010000360.1:0-1412 GCA_045612685.1 Elusimicrobiaceae bacterium | reverse complement strand
ATTTCTTTGCCCTTCAAAAAAGATATTTACACTTTGTTTTAAAAGTTCGTTAAATTTATCATTATCAAGTTTAAATTTATTTTTTTGAATTTGTGCCTTAATAATTCTGTCTAAACGGAATTTAAAAAGTTTTTCCTTATTACCAAGACAAATCAAATACCAAAAACCCTCATACCAGGCAATTTTTATGGGTATGACAAGATGCTTTTTTTCCACCTGGCTTGTTTGGCTTTTGTAATTTACTAAAAGATAATGTTTTTTGCGTATTGCCTGGCTTAGAGTTTGGGTTAAAGGTGAATCTTCATAATTAAGACCTTTTACTATTTTCAAAAAAAACGGACTTTCTTGCCCGGAAGCAGTGATTCTGCGGCAAAGGCCCTTATAGGCAATGGAAAATTTGCTACCCATAGCATTTGCAACATCGGATAAAAAGGCCAAAACGCCGGCCTCTTTTGTGTTTATTTTCATTTTGGAAAGACTAAAACCCTCAACAAAACTATAAATGCCCGGCCTGACATCATATACGGGAAAATCCGCGTCCTGTAAAGTGGTTATATATCTTTGAACTGTGCGCAACGCAACATCCATTTCTTTAGCCGCTTGGTTTAAGGAAACTTCCCCTTTATCAAGGCGGTTTAAAAGATATAATAAGCGTGTAATTTTTTTACCTGTGTTTTCCTGATTTGCCGCTTTACCATCTTTTGTTTTTTTGATTATTATTTTTTTACTTATTACCTTTTTTGCCATAAATTGCCCCAATTTAGAAATTTCTATTAATAATATATCATATTTTGGTATATAAACATTTTACCTGTTTGTGCTTTTATTAAAATTTATGACATAATGTTGTCGCACTTAAGTTATAAAATATTTTTAATATATAGAGAAACTTGGCTTGTAAAGTTGTAAAAGGTATAATAAAAATAATGGAAAATACAGAAATTTTAGAAGAAACACCGGAAATTAAGGCCGCGCTTGCAGCTATTATGTTTGGCAGAAATGTCTTTATTCACGGCCGCCCGGGCACAGGCAAATCAACTTTTATCCGCCAGATTATCAAATATTTTGAAAGCGAAAGAAGAAACATTATTAAACTTGCGCCTACAGGTGTTGCCGCTTTAAATATCGGCGGACAAACTTTGCACTCATTTTTCCAAATAAACCCAAGTAATATTTATGAAAGAACCGAACAGGACTATATCAGAAAAACTTTAAAAAAGAAATGGAAGAAAATTGACGCCATTATTATTGATGAAATTTCTATGGTCCGCGCCGATTTATTTGACGCAATAAACGAAAAACTAAAAGATATTTTGGAAAGCCCTTTAACTTTTGCCGGACTCCAGCTGATTGTTATTGGCGATTTAAACCAACTTTCCCCCGTGGTGCATAATCAAGGCACTTTGCAAGAT
>JAZKZM010000359.1:0-1280 GCA_045612685.1 Elusimicrobiaceae bacterium | reverse complement strand
CAGTTATCAACAGGTAATTCTCAGACGATAAAACAAAAGATATCCACATTTTAAAAAATGTGGATATCTTGCTTTTAAAACAGCCAAAAAAGTGCTAAAAATAGGGCTGATTTTCTTGTTTTTAGCCCAAAAAACGGCCTTTTTCGTAAATTGTAAGGTGTTTGCCGTTTTTTAGCTTGACAGATACAAGTTTATCTTGCGTATTAACCAAATCCCAGTGCAAAGCGGAGTCGTTAAAACCAAGTTTTTTCTTGAGTTCTTTTGTCATTTTAGCAAGGTTGCCGCTAAAGGTATCAATATAACTAGAGCCGATTGCAATATGGGAATTGCCGTATTTGCCGCCAAAATTCTCGTCGTAAAGGGTATCTGCCATAAATTTGTTTATTTTGGAAAATCTTCTATCGGTTAAAGAATATTCGCCGACTTGGCAAGCGCCTTTATCAAGGGCTAGCATTTTCTTTAAAAATTCCTGGCCTATGCCGGCTTTGGCTTTAATCACGCGCCCTGCCTTAAATTCAAGGGTAATATCCTTGACATAGTTGCCGTTTCTAAAACTCATTAAATCGCTAAAATAGGTGCCTCTTGTGCCTCTAAAATCAGGCGAGGTAAAGATTTCAAAGGAAGGCACATTGCAGCCGCCGCCGGAAATAAAACGCCTATTTTCGCCAAGTTTAATTTCAAGGTCCATTGATTTAGATTGCGTTCTGATGGTATCTATCGGCAAGGAAGAAAGCCATTTGGCAATTTCGTCAATTTCTTTTTGGACTTCGGCAAATTTCTTGGCGGGGTCTTTTTCCGTCAGGAAACAAGCGCTTGCAATTTGCTTTTCATATTCTTTTAAGGAAAGGCCGGCCTGTTTGGCAAGCCCTTCGGTCGGATAATTGGCAAGAGTCCAAGAGAAAAGGCCTTTTTGCTCTCTTTCGTCCATAATTTTGCGGACTTCCTTGCGGGCAAGTGTGGCAAGAGCAATATTTTTTGCGTCAACATTTTTTAAATTTGCCAAGTCTTGCGGAGCGCGAAGGGCAATAAGGCCGTTAAGATTTTCGTTTAAAACTTTATCCCAAGGGGCACAAAATTTAAGTTGTTTTGTGTTTGCCTTGGTGTAGAAAGATTTTGCCATACTTTCGCTAAGATAAGGACGGGCCACAACATTAAAGCCCTGCTCTATAAGTTTTTGGTAAATTGCTTCGGCAAGGTTTAAGGCGGGATAATCAAAACTTAAAAGGATATTTTCCCCCGGTTTAAATTTGCCGCCTTTTCTAGAAGTCGGATCGTAGCCA
>JAZKZM010000358.1:0-3476 GCA_045612685.1 Elusimicrobiaceae bacterium | reverse complement strand
AGAAAAAATAAACTATGACGGCAAAAAATACGATAGGTCTTCTTTCTTACACGCTGCCGTAAAGAATTTGGCTACAAGGCATAATACTGGTTATTTTGACAAAGATAATCAGGCAAAACAGATGAGTGACGGGCAAAAAATAGAAGCTATGGCCCAAATATATGAAATAGTAAGCCGTGAAGGTTTTAATCCGCAAGATAAAGAACTTGTTTATAATTTCACCTATAATATAGTTGCAAACGGAAAGAAATATTTTGATAATGATTTTTTTGTAAAGCATAATCTTGTTCCTGCTGGTTTAAGAACAGCAAAGAACAAACAGAAAAACGAGCAAGCCAAAGATGCAAGGCAATTACAGGCAAGTATAGTAGCCCAAGCAATGGCTCTTTTGCCTGTTTTAAGCAATACTTCTGAAAAGAAAGCCAAAAGTGCTAAAGTTATTTATGAAGTAGCAAGCAAAATAATGAGGAACAATTACGGCCCAATCGGTATAGTAAGCGGCTCGGAAGCCTTAATTGCTTTAAAAACAGATGATAGTTTAAATAAACTTTATACTTTACTCAGCGAAGATTTATACAGAAGTCTTGGCACAGAAGTGGCGCTGTATGTTTTAGATAGTTTTTCTATAGAAGAATGGGCCAAAAGAAATGCTGCTTTTGCAAACGGAATCAAAAACGGCCTTGGCCAATATCATAATGCAATAGCAAGAAGATTTTTATATATAGACCCCAAAAAGAATAGTGCCGATAAAATAAGGATAGCATCCGCCGCAGATGAAAGTTTGGAAGCCTATTATAATATAGTTTATACAGATATTTTGGAAGATATCGGTAAGACCTTGGGTTCTTACAGCAAAGATGCAAAAGTTTCAGCACTTATTAATAAACTTGTAAGCAAATATATAAAAGAAGTAGAAGCCTTAAAAGCCAGACAAAATAATCTTGCCCAAACAGATAAAAACGGTTATCAAACGACCATAGCATCAAAAGCAGATGTTTCTGGCAAAGGCAAAGGGCAAACAGCTTATGAAAGGGAAAGCAATTTGCATACCTCTTTAATAGTAGGTATTTTAGCCACAACCAAACAAAAGAGCGAAAATTTAACCAAAGCAGCCCGTATAATTTATAACGGTTATTGGTGGGATTTGACGGAAGCCACCCAAAGAGATAAAAATAATATTGCTGCCAAATATCTTGGTGCACAAAAGAAAGGCTATAATGCACAAAAACAAAAACAATTTGCAGCTTTAACAAAGCAAAAAAATGTTGGCAGATTTACAGATATCTTTGTGCAAGCGGCAATGCTTGGCAAACTTATAGTATCAATACCAAATATAGTCCGCGCGGTAAATAATTTTGCAAGAAGAATAGTAAATGGAATAAAGGCACAATTTAAAGTTCAAGCAGCGGGTTTAAAGCCTGTAGTAGTTGAGGCAGCCCAAGCACGCCCTATGCAAGTGCAACCTACACAAAGACCGGCTTTAGCACCGGCAGAGCCGGCACAGGCAAACCCTATAAAAGTAAGACCTTTGGAGATGCCAAAAGTGGCGCCAAAAGTTGTAGAACCTGTTAAACTTCCTGTAGTCGCAGAACCTGCTGCACAGGTTGTAAAAGTCGCGCCGGAAGTTGCAAAGACTCAAGTAGCTGCTATTGCAAGAGAAGTTAAATATGATATTTTAGGTAAATATTATCAAAGATCGGTTGCAATGTCTGTTTTACCTTTCGGACTTGAGGGTATTAGCAAGAGACTTGGATTCTTTCTTACCAACAGAGTTTATTTAAGTGAACAAAAGTTAGCAATTGCCCGCGCAATAGTAGATAATGTTTGTGTCGCTATCGTGCCGGAAGTTACCAGCGGTGTAATTTCCCAATCCGAATTAAGAAATATTGTTCTAAATAGAGCTTTGGCAAGAATACAGGAATCTACCGAATTTACCGCCAAAGAAAAAGAAGAATTATGTAAAACTTTTATGTCTAAAGCGGAACTTCTTTATAAAAAAGCTTTTGCCTTAAAAGAAGAATATAAGTATGAAGAGGCCTTGCCTCTTATAGAAGAAGCTATCAAAATATATCCAAATAATGCAACTTATCACGATTTGGCTTTTATCTTAAATTTTGGGGATAATCCGCAAAAGGCTTTAGCAAATATTACTAAGGCAATAGAACTTGATAAAAATAATGCAAATTATTATATGGAGCGTGCCGAGTTAGAATGGTATAGATTAGATACCAAAGAAGCCGCTTTAAAAGATGTAAAAACCGCAGCTGATTTAAACCCAAAATATCAGAAATCTTTAAAATACTTTACGGAACAATATGAGGCCGAAGTAAACGATTCTGATTATATACAATCTAACAGAAATGAGTCAGAACTTAAAACAAATATTACAAATCAACAGGACAAAATTGCTCAAGCGGCAAATGAGATAGAAACTGCCCTCTTAGCTAAATACGAGCAAAACCCGCAAAATACGCTTATGATGTGTTTTTTCCCTTTCCCTCTTTTCCCTAATTTTAAAAAAATGGAGAGAGCTTTTTTACTTGGCTTGCCTTATTTAAGTGATAAAAAAATTAAAGTGGTAAAAGAAATCATTAATAATGCTGCAAAAGAAATTACCGATTGGGGACTTTATAGTTCTACCGGAGAATTTAAAAGAACTATGGTATTAAAAGTTTCTGCGGATATAAAATATTCTCATAAATTAACAAGGAGACAAAAGAAAGCTCTTTTGGAAGATCTTTTTATGCGCTACCAAATAAATATCCAAGAAGAAATTGAAGCTTTAACTCCTAGCAATCTTTTACCTCGTTCTGTTGTGGGGGATGACTTTTATAAAAAAATAATGTATGATAAGTGGCCTGATGAGTTAGTAAATCCACATAAGTCTTACCGGAAAGAGACAAAGAAAAGTGGGTTACATGGGCTACCACAATCAGATCGTATATATATAAAAAATGATCTATATATTGAACTTTGATTTATAAGTAAAATAGGGTTCTCTTTTTATTGTGCGATTTGTTCTTGGGAAGCGGCAATTTCTTCTTCCTGTTTTTCTTCTTCTTGTTTTGCAGGATAATTTTGTTCTATATAACGGACAATTGCTAAATAACTTTTTTGTGCTTTTATAAAATCTCTTTGGTCTTGCGGATTTTTTGTGATATTTATTAATTGGTGTTCATATTCTATTTTTGATTTTTGATAATCTTGTCTTAAAAAAGCAGAATAAATTTCTTCAATACTTTGGCTTTGTGCAAGTGCGGCAAAATTATCTTCCTTTTCCAAATCAAGCGAAGTTTGCACTTGGACTACGGAAACAATATCTCTTTCTTGCAGAACTTGTTTGGGCGCAAAAATATTACCTATTAAAAGGCCGCTAATAAAGATAATTATTAAAATAAGTGAACGCCAAACAAAATTCCCCATAAATAAAGTATAGCAAATTAAAAAATATATAATATAAGTTATGGAGAGAATTA
>JAZKZM010000357.1:0-8790 GCA_045612685.1 Elusimicrobiaceae bacterium | reverse complement strand
TAAGCAACACTTTTGTCTAAAGATCAGAAAAAAGATTACTTTTACAAAGTAAAAGCCATACGCATATGTAGGAAGAATAATCAGAAAAGAACTTGTTTGAGCCGTCTTATTTTCGCTGAAAAAAGTCAAAAAAGAACAAATTTTGTAAAAAGAGTAGCGCAAAAGATTGCTTTTGCATCGCAAAAGCCGGCGCGCATTTTTAGACGAAAAATTGCTAAAAGAGTTGCTTATTTTTTTTTTTTTGATAAACTACTTTTATAATTTAATCAAAAAGAGGTAAAAAAGAATGAAAAACCAAGCGTTCACGCTTATAGAATTGTTAGTAGTCGTTTTAATTATAGGTATCTTAGCAAGTATTGCTGTTCCGCAGTATCAAGTAGCAGTTATGAAATCAAAATATTCTACTTTAAAAGCAAAAACAAAGGCTATTGCTGAAGCAATAAATAGATATGAGCTTGCAACAGGAAAAATACCGGAAAAATTTGGGGACTTAGATATTTCTTTTCCAGATGGAACAAGCTCTAATGAAGCGGTTTCTTTCTCAAATGGAGAATGGTGCTATTTTTGGACAGATGGCCAAAATATAGTTGCTTGCTTTTTAAAAGATAATAAAATGGGATATTACTTTAGATGGAAACCTTTGATGGCTGGTATGTGTTATAGCTTAAGCAATAATACTGCCGGACTTAAAGTTTGTTCTCAAGAAACAGGAAAAACAAAAACCCCTGGTGATAGGTATACTGTTTTTGATTATTATTAATCTTTTGAATAAAATATAATAAATAAAAAACTTTGCGTTTTGGTCTATAATAACACGAGTGTTTTGCAAGGATTTTTTAGGCGCTAGTATAGCGCCGACCTATTTTTTTATTTTCTTTAAGGCAAGGTATAGTAGGGGGACCACGCCCGCTAGGGCGGAACTATCCGAAGCCTTAAAAAAATAAAAAAGAGGGAAAAAGCCTTGCAAAACTATTTTAAACTTTTTGCGAACATATCATACATAATAATCGCGCCAGCGGTAGCCGCATTTAAACTACTAACTCCGCCGCGTTGGGGTATACTTACAACCTCATCACAATGTTCCAAAGTTTTTTGGCGTATGCCTGTTCCTTCAGAGCCGACAATCAAAACAGCAGGATAAGCATACTCAAAAGTAGCAATGCTTTTGCCGTCCATATCCGCGCCGTAAACCCAAAAGCCTTCTTCCTTTAAATCAATTAAAGCGGTATTTAAATTAGAAACTTCAACAATTCTAAGTTTTTCAACTGCTCCGCAAGCCACTTTATGCACGGTTGCATTTATGCCGCAAGTTCTGTGCTTTGGCAAAAGAATAGTAGTAAAGCCAAGGCAAGCCGCGCTTCTTAAAAGTGAGCCTAAATTTTGCGGGTCGGTAACCTCGTCAACGGCAAGCCAAAGTTCTTTTTTATTGTTTTGCGCTTCGTAAATAGCATTTGAAAGGCGCATAGCTTTTATCGGTTCTGCTTTTGCAATAACACCTTGGTGATTGCCGCCTGAGGCAAGATTATCCATTAAACGCGCTTCCAAAGATTTAATTTTAACATTATTTGTTTTTGCAAGGCGGATAACTTCTTCCACTTGTTTTGAAGCGGTTTTATTTGCAACAATATATAAAACGGAAACTTGGCGTTTTTTTGTTTTAAGGGCTTCTCTAACAGAATGTAAACCGAAAATTAATTCTTCTTTACTGATTCTTTCCATAAAATTTTCCTCTTTAAATTTAACCTAAAGTGGGCGAGCCAAAACTTGTGCCAACTTCCAAAGCAGTTTTAACTTCTTGGCCGTTTGGATCAACTTTTTTAAGTTTGGCAACGGCCTCTTTTATCGGCACGTTTACAATATCCGTTGCGCGCAAAGCAACCATATTGCCAAACTGGCCTTGCAAAATTAAATCAACTGCTTTTGCGCCAAAGCGTGTGGCAAGCCAGCGGTCAAAAGCTGTTGGTGTTCCGCCTCTTTGCAAATGGCCCAAAACCACAACGCGGCATTCAACATTTAAAATCTTTTCAAGCTGGCTTGCAATTATACCGCTGATACCGCCAAGGCGTATCGGGTCGGTAGAGCCTTCCACCTTTTTTTGAACGGCCATTTTGCCCGTTTCGTCAACGGCGCCTTCTGCCGCAACGATAATACTGAAAGTTTTGCCTTTTCTTTGTCTGTTTTCTATTGCTTTTGCAATTATATCAATATTATAAGGAATTTCCGGTATCAAACAAATATCACCGCCGCCTGCTATACAAGAGCGCAAAGCTATCCACCCGGCATAGCGGCCCATAGTTTCAACAATCATAACCCTGTGGTGCGATTCTGCGGTTGTGTGGATTCTATCAACAGCCTCACTTGCAACGGCCAAAGCGGAATCAAAACCGAAAGTAAAATCAGTTGCACTTAAATCATTATCAATAGTTTTAGGCACGCCGATAATTTTAACACCCATATCAATAAATTTGCTTGCCATAGATAAAGTGCCATCCCCGCCGATAGCAATTAAAGCGTCAATTCTGTTTGTTTTAAGGGTATGTAAAACAAGCGAAGATAAATCTTTTGGTTCTTGCGGGCTTGCAAGCGGGGCAAGAGTGTAATTAAAAGGATTTGCCAAATTGCTTGTGCCCAAAATTGTGCCGCCGCGCGTTAATATGCCGGAAACGATTTTATCATCCAAAACAATATATTGGTTTTTAACTAAGCCGTCAAAACCGTTTTTAAAACCGAAAACTTCAATATTATTTCTTAAAGCGTGTTTTGTTGCCGCGCGCACAACGGCGTTTAAACCGGGGCAATCGCCGCCGGCAGTTAGGATACCGATTCTAGTGATACTCATTTATTTTTCTCCTTTAGGGTTTTGATATAATTTGCCACTTCTTCCACAAGTCTTATTGGTGTAGAAGCACCTGCCGTAATAAAAATCTTTTTGCTGCTTGTAATAATTTTTGGGTCAATTTCGGCTGAGGTTTCAACATGAATAACATTTTTGCATAAATCAGAGCAAAGTTTAGCAAGTCGCGCGGTGTTTGCGCTATGATGCCCACCCACGACCACAACCAAATCAGCATCTTTTGCGCATTTTGTTGTTTCTGTTTGTCTTTGTTTTGTGGGCTGGCAGATAGTATTTGAAATATTGCAAATTTTTGCTTTCTCTTTAATAATATTTGCAATTTCAAGGAAGGTTGCTTCCTTTTGTGTTGTTTGTGAAACTACATTAACTTTTTCAAAATTGGGTAAATTTTGTGCTTCTTCTATAGAGCCTATTACTTTGCCTTTGCCTTGAGTGTAGCCCATAAGGCCGATAACTTCTGCGTGTTTGCTATCACCGACAATAACGGTATCGTAACCTTGTTTTGCATATTCTTCAATAACATTATGTACTTTTTTAACAAGCAGGCAAGTGGCATCAACAACTTTCATACCGAAATTCATAATTTCTTTTTGAAAAGCCGGTGTAATACCGTGCGCGCGTATTACCAAAACGCCGTTTTTATCTTTTGCTTCGTCTAGGTTTTTTATAGCCTTTATGCCTTTTGCTTCAAGGCTATCTGTTACCTGTTTATTGTGAATTAAAGGACCAAGAGTATAAATCGGTTTATAACCTTGTGCTTCAAGTTCCAAAACGCACTCAATGGCCCTTTGTACACCGGGGCAAAAACCGGCAGATTTAGCAATAATAATATCGTTATTTTCACTCATATTTATATTTTAGCAATTAAAAAGGCATTTTGCCTTTGGCTTTTATTTCGCTAAGCAAAACTTCAGCGGCTGCTTTTTCAAATTCCATTCCGGCGGAACCTGCCATAATAAAAGAAGTCAAATTTCTTAAATCTTTATCAACAAAAGGGCTTCCGTAAGATATTAAAGCACTTTCTTTATTATCGTTTATTGCTTTTTGAAGTAAAATTATTTGTTCTTGAGTAAAATTTATTTGCCCGCTGAAAGCCGCATAATTAGAGTAGGTAGCAATAATTATTTTTTCATTTTTCACTTGCTGGGTATAGGGCTTTACATTGATATTTTGATTTTTCAGCTCATTAATAAAAGTTTGCGCGCGCCAAGAAATACTTGGGTAAGTTTCCGCTTCCAAATAATAAACGCTGTCGCCTTTTTTAATATTAAAAACGCCTTTTTGCACAATACAATTTTGTGCAATTTCGGTATTTAATACACTTGCGTTTATATTTTTTGTCAAAGCATTTTTTTGTAAATTTTCAAGTTTCAAAATAAGTTCTTCCTGACGCTTTAAAGCCTTATTTATTTGAACGGAAAGTTTTTCTTTGTTTTTCTCTAATTCTTTTATTAAAACTTCCGGCTCGCTTGGGCAAAGCAAAATATCTGCGCCTGCTTGCAGCGGTGCTAAAGGGCTTAAAGGCCCAATTGCCTTCATAACAAGTGCATCAGTAATAATCAAACCCTGATAGCCCATTTTTTCCCTTAAATAATTTTGCATTATTTGCGCGGAAAAAGAGGCCGGCAAGTTTTTATCTAAAGCAGGAATATTTAAATGCCCTATCATAATAGAATCGGCCTCTTTCAAAAGTTCTCTGTAAGGTAAAATATCTTCTTCTTCTAACAATTTAAAATCTTTTTTTAAAACAGGCATTGCCAAATGGGAATCAATATTTGTTGAGCCATGGCCGGGGAAATGTTTTAAAGAATTTAAGCAACCGCCATCGGCAAGCCCTTGCATAAAAGCGCCCGCCAAAGCGGACACTTTATTTGGGTTTGCACCAAAAGAGCGCGTATTTACAATAGGATTTTTTGGCTCTTGCGCTAAATCCACAACAGGGGCAAAAACCCAATCAACACCCAAAGCCCGCGCCTGAACGGCGGTAAAATAACCCTTTTGATAGGCAAGTTCTTTATTATCCGCCGCACCGATAGATATATTAGAAGCAAGCAACGGCGCGTCTTTATGCCAACGGCCTAGACCATATTCATAATCACAGCAGATAAGCAATTTGTGGGGGGCATTTGCTCTTAATTCTTTAATTAAATCTTTAACTTCTTTTGTTGTTCCGTTATAAATACAAAAACCGCCCACGCCTAAGCGGGCAAGTTTTATGGCTTCTTTTTTATCGCTTTTGCCAAACCAAAAACCAGGATATATAAGACGATTTATATTCATGGTAAAATAATTTCCCCCAAGATAGTTTTTTTATTGTTTGTTAGTTTAACTGCTTTTTTATTTATTGTTTGCCAAGCAAAATAAGCCATTGCCAAAGCCTCTTTTGCCATTGGTTCAAGACCCAGTTGCGCTGTATTTATAATTTCAAGTTGTGTTAAATCTTGCAAGTTTTTAATTAGTGTTTTATTGAAAATTCCGCCGCCTGAAACTGCTATCGTGCCAACTTTATATTTTAAAAGCACAAATTTTTTAAGATTTTCGCTTATCAGTAAAGCGGTAAAATAATTTAAAGTAGCAATATCTTTTTCCTGTAATTTGGGGAAATATTTATTTAAAAAATTTGTGCCAAAAGTGTTCCTGTCTAAGGAAAGCCCTATTTTTTCAGAGGTAAATTTTTTGGCAAGTTCTTTTGCATATTTTATATCCGGCTGATATTTTGCTGCAAGTTCGCCTTCTTTATCAAAAGTTTTTTTTGCTTTAGTTAAAATAGATATTGCCGTGTCGCTTAAAGCATTGGCCGGGCCGATATCAAAACCAAAAGTTTTTATATTTTTACCGACCAAACTAAAATTGGCAATGCCGCCCAGATTAAGCAAAATTAAAGGTTTTGAATTTTTAAAAAATGCCTCATCAAAAATCGGCATTAAAGGCGCACCAAGACCGCCAAGGGCAATATCAGCAGCCCTAAAATTATTAACTACCGGCACATTTAAACCCTTTGCTAAAAAAGCACCTTGCCCTATTTGCAGCGTTGCTTTATCTTGCGGCGCGTGGCAAATTGTTTGCCCGTGGCAACCGATAACTTTTATATTTTTTAAGTTAAATTCGCGAGTAAATTTTTTTGTCAAAGTTAAATAAAGACGCCCTAAATCATAATCAAGTTTGCTAAGTTTTGGTGCGGTAAAATTTACGGCGTTTAAAATTTCTTTTTGTAATTTTGCGGGATATTTATAAGTTTTATAACAAAGGCAAATTTGTTCTTTTAAATCTAAAGCGGCAATAGTTAAGCCGTCGGCGGAAGTGCCGCTCATTAAACCAAGCGCAACAGGATTTTTATTTATCATTTAAAGCGGCCTCCAAATTGCCTTTATGTTTTGCAAGTAAAGTTTTATAATTTTTTTTGCCTTTGCCAAGCAAAATTGCTTCTTTAACTTTATAATTTGTTTCTTTTGCCAAAACTTGTGCTTTATCTTCGCTGATATTTAAAGTTAAAGCAATTAATCTAACGGCGCGCGCTTTTAATTTAGCATTTGTTGCTTTAACATCAACCATATAATTTTTATAGACTTTATTACACTTTGTCATAGCAAGGGTTGTAATCATATTTAAAGCAAATTTTGCCGCGCTTGCCGCTTTTAGACGGGTTGATCCGCTTATAAACTCCGGCCCTGTGTCAAGAAAAATAAAAATATCCGCCCATTCTTTATTGGCGTTTTTATTTGAAGTTATTAAAATTGTCGGAATCTTTTTTTGCTTTGCCGTTTTTAAAGCGCCTTGAATATAGGGCGTGTTTCCGCTTGCGGCAATAGTAATAAGCGCGCCTAAATTTTTTGAATTTTTAAGTAAATCTTTTGAGCCTTGCGCGCTAGAATCTTCCGCACCTTCAACTGCTTTAAAAACGGCGTTGTTTCCGCCGGCAATAATTGCCTTAAATTCTTGTGGTAAAGTGCTAAAAGTGGGGGGCAGTTCTGAGGCTTCCAAAATACCAAGGCGTCCGCTTGTGCCGGCACCCATAAATAAAATTGTTTTATTATTTTGATAAGTTTTAGCAACTAAATTTATTGCTTTTTTTAAAGAAGTTTTTGCTTTTTTAAGGCATAAAACGGAACGCAAATTTTCCTTATTCATTAAGTCAATTTGCTTATCTAAAGTAAGAGTGTGCAAATTAGCTGTGTTCTTATTTATTTTTTCTGTTTCGCTTAATTTTTGCATTTTTATAAAACGCTCGGTGTTCCCAAGCGGATAATTTCTTCTTGTGATTTTATTTCTTGTCTTTGTTCTTCAAAGTAAGGGGCATCGGGCAGAACTTCGGGCAAGGCGGGTTCTTTAAGCCACCAAATAACATTACTTGTTAAATAGCGGTCAAGCATTTTAGTTCCGGCAAGTTCATAGGCGGTCAAAAATAAAACTTTGCCTTCTCCTGAAGATAAAAAGGCTGCATTTCTAAGCAAGTTTGCTTCCATCATAGGTTTTCTATCTACTGAACCAACTGCAATCATAACAGGGTTTTTATACATTTTTATCCCACCCATAGAAAGAACATCTTTTGTTTTTAATCCCGGTGTCAAAAGGCCAAGGCCCGCAATTTGCGTATTTAAGCCGCCGGCTTTTGCCGCCACATTTGCGCCAAGGCCTGCACCGATAATAAAAATATTTTCAGCGGGATATCCTTTATCGTTTAAAAAAGATATAGCGCCTTCAACATCACGCACCATTTGGTTATATTCATTATCGGTGCCGGTTTTTTTGAAATTAGTATAAGAGCCAAGATTTGTGCTTTGCCCGTGTCCTCTTAAATCAAAAGCAAGATAGCCGAAAGTTTCGTTTTCAAGTCTTTTTTCAAAGTTTTTATAATCATCTCTAGTTCTGCCAAGGTCGTGTAAAAGTATAACCATTTTGCCGTTTTTAGCGGGTAAAAAAGTGCCTTTTATAGTCCAGTTATCTTGAGTTTTCCAACTAACTTCGCTTTGCGCAAAGCATAGCGGGCAAACAAAAGTCAAAACTAAGAGAAGTAAAAACTTTTTCATTATAAAACTTCCTCGGGTTTAAACCAAATATTAATTTCTCTTATTGCTTCTTCAGGCGTGCCGGAAGCGTGAACGCAGTTTTGCATAACGCCGTCTTTAAAGCAACCAAAAGCACCGCGGATAGTCCAAGGGTCTGCTTTAGCAGGGTCTGTTGCGCCAAGGGCGGTGCGGACTTTGGCAACGGCATTTTCGCCTTCGTAAACAAAGGCATAAATTCTATGGTCTTTAATGCCGTTATAATCGCCGCGCATAAAGGCAATTACGCTTGGCAAAAAGGGCTTACCTGCTAAATTGGCATAATGTTCTTTTGCAAGTTCTTCGCTTACAACTGCTACCTTGGCGGCTTTCATATCAAGGCCAAGGTGTTCAATTCTGTCTAAGATAATGCCGGTAAGTTTTTTGCTTATGGCATCGGGTTTGATTAAAATTAATGTTTTTTCCATATATATTCATTATATAATAATTAGGACAAAGAAAAACTCTTGCTGAAAAATCGCAAAAAAGAACAAATTTTGTAAAAAGAGTAGCGCTAAAAACACTTTTTCAAAGAAAAAGCTAGCGCGCTTTTGTAGGACGAAGAGTTAAAAGAAGTCTTGCTTATTTTTTTTTTTTTGATAAAGTTTATTTATAAACTTAAACAATAAAGAGGTCTTTGTATGAAAAACCAAGCTTTCACGCTTATAGAGTTATTAGTAGTTGTTTTAATAAACGGTATCTTAGCCGCCATAGCCGTTCCGCAATATCAAAAAGCAGTTTTAAAAGCACGCTTATCTAATTTAAAAACTTTGGTAAGCAATGTTGCTCGCGCACAAGAAGTTTACTTTTTGACCAATAATAAATATACTTTAAATCCGGAAGATTTAGCAATATCTTTACCACCAGCTCTTGAAATAGAAGCAGAAGACACTG
>JAZKZM010000356.1:0-5874 GCA_045612685.1 Elusimicrobiaceae bacterium | reverse complement strand
AAAGTCGTGCGCTGTTTTAGCTTGATTTGAATTTTGCGGCGTCGGCTTTTGGGCTATTTTTAATTTTTTAGAAATTTCGGATACACGGGCCTGCCAGCCGCTCTAGGTATACCTCATTTGAAAGAAACGCTTTTTCTAAAGAAAAAGCTAATTAAAATTTCCTCCAAAATCCTATGCCGTGATATGCTCTGTTGAGCAAATGGTATAAACGCAAAATCCTTGAAAAAAGTCGTGCGCTGTTTTAATCTTTTTTGAACAAAAAAAGAAAAATTAAAAATATCTCCAAAATTCTTGCAAATTTTTTTAAGATAAAGAAGCTTATGGCAGTTCGTAATAAATCCAAGTATCTGATATTGAGATTTCTTTCCCACCCATTCCTTTACAAACATCTTGAGCAGTTTCATTTTCTATACCTGCAAAACAATATCTTTTTCCTGCTTTAAAATCTCCTGAGTCTTTAAAATAATGGGCATAGGTTATTCTTTTATATTTATTTTCTGTTGTGGAAGGTTGATTGTGAAAACGAATATATGCTCTTTTATCATTATATATTCTGCCAAAATCACAATCGTAGTAAGATGTGTTAGAGCTTGATGTCTTTTGACAAGAATTATCTTTTGCAAAGGAAAGATCAAGAAGGTCAATATCTGCTGCGAAATCACCAGTAGCCAAAAAATAAGCTTGTTGTGCTTGGTATAAACTTTCCACTAAAGGAACTCCTCTATGTAAATCAGCTTTCAAAACTGCTTTTTGATATTTTGGAACTGCAATAGCCGCTAAGATACCGATAATAAGAACTACTACGAGTAATTCAATTAAAGTGAAACCTTTTTTGTTGAATATTTTTTGTGTCATAAATGTTTTTTCTCCTAATTTTTATAAAACTTTACAAATTTCATTTTATTTTTTTTTTTTTTGAAAAGCAAGCAAAATAAATTTTATAGGGGGGATATGCTAACATAAAAAAAGCGTTTTCAGAAGGAATAAAGCGCTAATTTAGGGCGTTTAAATATGTTTGTAAAATCTGGGCCAAAAGACCTATTTTAATATGGGCCATATTGCCCTTGAAAAATAAAGAATATTTAGTAATAATATTATAAGCGGAGGAAATTTTTATGAAAAAACTAATAATAACTCTTATATCAATTTTTGTATTTGTAAATATTGCCTTTGCGCAAAGCGCTACTGATAAAAAAGTAGATAGTCTTAAAAATGAACAGGCCAAAGCCGAGCAAGCAAAAAAGGCGGCTGATGATAGATTAAGAAATGATATGAACGATAAAAACTATCAAGCAGCCAAAACTGCAAGGGAAAAAATGGAAAAAGTAAATAAAGAACTTGAGGCTGCTTTAAATGAACAAAAAGTAGAACAAGAAGCCAAGGCTAAAGCTAAAGCGGAAGCAGAGGCTGTCGCCAAAAAAGTAGAAGAAGATAGATTAATGGCTTTATATTACAAGAGATTTCCTGAATTTGAATTTGCAGGAGTTTCTGATGAATTTAAAGAATATATATTTAAAGAACTAAAAAAGGATCCTAATTGGGAAATACTAGATATTTATCGAAGTTCATATAAAAAACGTGTTAAAAGACATTACCACTCTGCAGAATGGGATGGATGGTATTGGGGCGATGCTACCGTACCAGCATTAATTATAAAATCTAGTTCAAATACAGAAGGGGAAAAATTTGATGCTCTCTATAGGAAGGAAGGTTGGGGGGAGGATCTCTTAAAAGCTTGGGAATATCGCAAAAACCCAGAAAAATTTTATTTAGCTAAAAAAGAAAAAGAAAAAGAAAGAGAATCTATGGAAAAGTTTATAAAAGAAAACAATGCATTAAATAAAATGCAAAAAGCTGTTGTAGCTTATTACAAGGAATATGCCGGCAAAAATTATGATATTAAAAGTGCTATTGTTTTAAAGAAATGCAAAAGCGTAGCGTTCTATTATATAGATGTGCCTAAGCAAAATAATATCAATTTTGTTTTTAATCAAAATAATAATTCTGCTTTTATGAAAAGGCAACATGATGTAAATTATGTTTATGCAGTGTGCGGCAGGGATACGGAATTTAATATTATTATTCGCCCGAATCACTCCTATTTTGATAAGATATATGCCGAACAACATCCAAGAAAAACTATAAAAACTTTCAAAATAGAAGACTATATGTAAAAAAGTCTTATACTACTAAAATACCCCTGTTTCTTTAAAAAAAGAGCGGGGGTTTTTTATGCCTTTTTCTATAAAAACCCCTTTCATTAAATGCTAAAATATATATATGCTATTAAATGATACCATTGCGGCTTTTGCAACATCTTCTGCAAGTGGGGCGGTGGCGCTTTTGCGTTTAAGCGGACCGCTTGCGCTTGAGATTTTGCAAACACTGGCAAATAAGAAAAATTTTGAGCCTAGAAGGGCAACTTTAGTTAATATTTACGATGGTAAAGAAATTCTTGATAAAGCGCTTGTCTTATATTTTAAAGCGCCTGCAAGTTATACGGGGCAAGATATCGTTGAAATTACACTGCACGCAAGCCCCTATATAAAAACAAGAGTTTTGCAAAATTGTTTTAAACTCGGTGCGCGTATGGCGCGTGCGGGCGAGTTTACTATGCGTGCTTATCTTAACGGCAAAATGGATCTAGCCCAAGCGCAAGGCGTGGCCGATATTATAGCAAGTAAAAACAAAGCCGCCCACAAAGCCGCTATGAATACACTTGACGGCAAACTTTCCGAAAGATTACAGGCTATTAAAACTGATTTAATGGATTTGCTCGCCCAAGTGGAAGTGCGCCTTGATGATACCGACGGCGAAATGCAAGATTTACCAAAAGAATATATAGAGCAAATTTTAAGTAAAGCAAAAGAAAATATTAAAAAACTTACAGATACATTTTCTAACGGCAAATTTGTTAAAGAGGGGATTAAAACTGCTATTATCGGCGTGCCAAACAGCGGCAAAAGCAGTCTTTTAAATGCGCTACTCGGTTTTGACCGCGCAATAGTTAGCGACCAAAGCGGAACCACGCGCGATACTCTTGAAGCAGAAATTTCTATTGACGGATTTAATTTGATTTTAACTGATACCGCAGGTATAAGAGAACACGCCTTAGACGCGGCTGAAATTGAAGGTATGCAAAGAAGCCGCCGCGCCGCAAAGCAGGCAGATATAATAATTTTTGTTCACGCACTTGAAAAAACCGAACTTGAAGATAAACTTTTAGAACAAATAAAAGAAACAGGTAAAAAAATAATTGAAGTTTATAATAAAGCAGATTTGTTTAAAGGCGAAGAAAAGAAAAACGCCATTTCCTGCAAGACGGGGCAGGGCTTAGAAGATTTGAAAAAGGAAATTATAAAAACTATCGGACTAGCCGATTTAAACCAAGACGAAGTTATTATAACTTCTGCCTTGCATTATCAGGCGCTTAAAAAAGCAAGTGAAGAGTTAGATTTTGCTTTAGAAAAATCAGCTGAACTTGATTTGATGGCGGCCCATTTAAGATGGGCTTTAGAGAGTTTAAAAGAGTTAATCGGTATCTTTACGCCTGACGATATTTTAGATATTATATTTTCCAAATTTTGCGTTGGCAAGTAAGAAGGTAAAAAAGAATATGTTTGAATATAGTGAAGTTTTTGATGTTATAGTTGTTGGTGCCGGACACGCCGGTTGCGAGGCCGCTTTGGCTGCTAGCAAAATGGGCGCAAAAACTTTGCTTATAACGCAAAATTTGGATACTATTGCGCAAATGTCCTGCAACCCTTCTATCGGCGGTATAGCAAAAGGCCAAATTGTAAAAGAAATTGACGCGCTTGGCGGTGCTATGGGTAAAATAACAGATGAAAGCGCTGTTCACTACCATATGTTAAACACAGGCAAGGGGGAAGCCGTTTGGTCGCCCCGCGCACAATGTGATAAAAAACTTTACCAATTTACCTATAAAAAATATCTTGAAAATGCCAAAAATTTACATATAATCCAAGACGAAGCCATGCGCGTAAATGTGGAAAATGGCAAAGTCTGCTCGCTTGATACCGCGCGCGACACAAGATATAAAACAAAAACTTTGGTTATTACCCCGGGAACTTTTATGAAGGGTAAAGTGCATATCGGCAAAGTTATGCTTTCTGGCGGAAGATATAATGATATGCCAAGTTCTCTTTTGAGCGATAGTTTAAAGGAACTTGGCATAACTATAGGCCGTATGAAAACAGGTACGCCCATGCGTATTAACGGAAATACTATTGATTTTTCAAAATTTACGCCGCAACCCTCTGACTTTCCTTATACGCCAATGTCTTTATTTAATAAACCGGTTAAAAAAGATTTTTTACAATGCTATATCGGCCGCACAACTGATGAAACGGCGGAAATTTTACAAACCCATTTAAAAGAATCTGCTTTGTATAGCGGTAATATTCATTCAATCGGGCCACGCTATTGCCCGTCAATAGAAGATAAAGCAGTAAAATTTCCGCAAAATAAACACCACCCCTTATTTTTAGAGCCCGAAGGCCTTTATACAAGCGAATATTATATACAGGGCTTTTCCACTAGTTTGCCCGAATATGTGCAGTATAAACTTTTAAAATCAGTTCCGGGGCTTGAAAACGCGCAAATTGTGCGCCCGGGTTATGCAATAGAATATGACTATGCCGACCCGACTTGTCTAAATGCTTGGCTTGAAGTCAAAAGTATCGGCGGACTTTTCTTTGCCGGTCAAATCAACGGCACTACCGGTTATGAGGAAGCAGGCGGGCAAGGCATAATTGCAGGTATAAACGCAGCCCTAAAAGCCCGCGGGCAAGAGCCCTTTGTTTTAAGGCGTGATGAGGCCTATATTGGCGTTCTTATTGATGATTTGGTAACAAAAGGCGTAAATGAGCCTTACAGAATGTTTACTTCCCGCGCGGAATACCGCATAATGCTGCGCCAGGATAATGCCGATTTACGCTTAAGCAAATATGCTTTTAAATACGGCCTTTTTGAAAAAGAGAACGAAAAATATTTTAATAATTATCAAACGGCTGTGAGTGATTTGGCAACCAAAGGGGAAACTTCTTTTAGCCAAGAAGATTTAGGCCCATGGGACTTTGAAAAAGCCAAAATAAGTGCTAAAATACAAAAGAAATACCAAGGGTATTTAGATAGGAATATTAAAGACGCAAAAGCCCTTGCCGATGCCGATAAAATTGTTATTCCGCCCGGTTTTGATGCAAGTAAAGTTAAAGGTATCTTGATTGAAAGCAGCCAAAAACTTGCCAAAATAAAACCGGCAACGCTCGGTCAGGCTTCAAGAATACCGGGCATTACCCCTGCTGATTTACAACTTATTTCTTTAAGTATTGCAAAATTTAGGAAAGCAAAAAATGGATAAACAGGAAAGTTATTTAAAAACTTTAGATTTAAAATTATCCGCTAAGCAAGAACAAAATTTATCTGCTTATATAGATTTACTTTGGAAAAAAAGAGAAGACCTTAACTTAACAAGTGTGGCAAATAAACAAGAAATTTGGGATAGGCATATTTTAGATGCTTTAAATATTGTCAGTTTGATAAAAAAAATTAATAAAGATGCTTTGAATATTGCGGATTTTGGCACAGGGGCAGGTTATATCGGGCTTGTTATTGCCATAATGCTATCAAAAGCAAAAATAACTTTAGTGGAAAGTTTAAATAAACGCTGTTTGTTTTTAAATTGGGTTTGTTTGAAACTCGGTTTAAAAAATGTGGAAGTTTTAAATATTAAAGCAGGACAAAAAGATATTGATAAAATTTTTGATATTACTACTGAGCGAGCTATGGGTAAAATTGATGATGTTTTGCCGCTTTGCACAAAAAATTTAAAAAGCGGCGGCTATTTCCTAGCCT
>JAZKZM010000355.1:0-1791 GCA_045612685.1 Elusimicrobiaceae bacterium | reverse complement strand
TTCCGCGCCACACTTTTTACAAAATTTGTTCTCTTTTTGCGATTTTTCAGCGAAAAAAAGACGGCACAAACAAGTTTTTTTACAAAAAACTTGCATTTCAAAAAAAAAAAAATAAAATTTAAATTGTGAAAGAAATACCCCACACCTAACCTCTCCCCTCTTATTTTTTAAGAAGGGAGAGGAAGGGGCGGGAAATTAAAATTCGGAGAAAATAAAATGAATAAAAAAGGTTTTACCCTAATTGAATTACTTGTTGTAGTCTTAATAATCGGTATTTTGGCGGCAATCGCCGTGCCGCAATATGAAAAATCTGTTTGGAAAACACGCTTTGCTTCAGTAAAAAGTATTGTTAGATCTATCAAAAATGCTGAAGAAGCCTATTATTTAGTCAATAATGATTATACACCTGATTTAGAAAAACTAGATATATCTGCCCCTATAACAACCACAAACTATGTATCTGCAAAAGTAGGAAGTTATATTATCGGAGATGCCACTTGCTCTATTAATACTTCTGATGAATCAAAATATATAGAATGTTTCTTGTTTAGTAATGGAGTAAGATTCTTAGCTTACGCAATATATTTTGATAATGATCTAAATAATCCCGGTAAACAACATTGCGCCGCTTTCAATAGTCAAGATTTATCTTCTGTTCAAGAATCAATATGTATGCAAGAATCCGGTTTGAGCGAGCCGACAGAAGAAAACGGCAATGGCACCGGTTATGGTTGGGCTTATTAAAATCAGCTTTACCCTTTTTTATTCTTCTTTGTGTAAAAAGTAAAAGCAACGATATAGATAAATAATAAAACAGCAAAAGTTAAAGATAAAATGCGGCTGATTTCGGCAAGGCCGAGCAGTTTTAAAATCGTATTACTCAAAACTATACAGGGTATTACCACAAAACTTCTTTGCAAAGTTCTTGCGCGCCCGTTTGCGCAAACAATATTATTGCATTTTACACCTAAGGGAAAGCCCATCATCCCCCCTGCTGCAATAATAAGAGTTAAAACAAAAATCTCAAAACCGACTTGTTTACCACTGCTTATAACATAAAAGAGCCCGCCTGTAGAAGTTGTTAACAAAAGCAAAATGCGCACAGCGCGCGCCGTCCATTGTTCGGGCACTTTAAAAATATTAACTAAAATCGGCCTTATTATCATTGCGCCGCCAATACCAAGTAGCGAACTAAAAATGCCCGTGCCAAGCCCGCCCAAAAACGCCCACCAACTTTGTTTGCGCGAGAAAAGGGGCAAAGCATTTTCATTTTGTATCGGAGTTGAAAATAAAGTTTGATAACCGATAAACAAATTAACCAAACAAAAAATAATCATTAAAGCAGTTGAGCCAAAAAGCGCGTAAAGATAATCATTTATAAATCTGCCTGTAAAAGCAGTTATAAAACAACCGATACCCAAAGGAATAATTATTCTTCTGCCAAAAGAACGCTTGCCCCAATTTACTTTAGGGAAATCTTTAACCACCAAAGGTAATGTTGAAGGCACCATTTGCAAAAGACTCACGCCAACAGCTTCCGAAGGTGAAAAACCGAAAATAAGCATAACCGGCACAATAAGCCAACCGCAACCTACGCCCCAATAACCGCCGGCAAACATACCCACAAAACCGATTATCGGCAAAATAAAATAAAGATACCAAGCAATATTCATTTTCTCTTTCTTTTTTTAAAAAACCTCTCTTATATTTTAGAATATATAGAGAGGTTTTACACGAAAACAAACTTTTCTACGGAAATCTCAATAAAAAAACTTGCTCACAAGGCACAGG
>JAZKZM010000354.1:0-2927 GCA_045612685.1 Elusimicrobiaceae bacterium | reverse complement strand
TGGCTTTCTAAATTTACCTTTAATAAAGAACAAAAAGCGTTTTATAATTATTATTTGCACGCTTAGTATTATTTTATTTACAGGTTCTTTTTATATTGGAAAAAACAGAACAGAAATCTTAAAAGGGCGTTATAGTTTTGTTGTTATTGAAAAAGAAAAAGATATAAATAAAGTTTTCGGCGCCGGTGTTAAAGGAGATATTTTGCGCTCTGCTCTGTTAAAACTTGGCACAAAAGAAATAGATTGCTTATTTGTAAAAGGCACGGCATCTTCTCTTTACGCCTTAAAAGATTTAGAAGATATTAAAATTAAAAATATTTATTTAGAACAAGATTTTATAAATGATAAATCTGCCAAACTGCTTGAAAACACAAAAGCCAAAATAAATTTTATTTGGCCGGGCCAGGAATATTGCGGCGTTAAAATAGCAAAAGACGAAAATTTAAATTTATCTTTTCAAACAGAAAGCATAAATGTCCGTGATAATATAAAGAAAATAAAAATTTTAGGTAAAGAAATAAATTTTAAGAAAGATAAAAATTTATCTGAAGGGGATTCTATCTGAAGATTCTTCTTTTTTATTTCGCAAATAATTATCTAAAGAAAACTCTCCGCCACCTAAAATAAAAAAGCCGAATAATAAAGCAAGGGCAAGCAAAACGCCTACAATATTTACTTTATTAAAATCGCCGGCAAAAAAGAAAAATCCGCTAAACAAAGTAGCTATGGTATTTGCAATTGCGCAAAGGCGCGTTCTAAAACCTATAATAAGCATTGCACTTGCAAGAAAAGTTAAAACAAGCACACTTATACAAACAGGATAAGCATAAGGCAAGCCGATAGCCGTAGCATTATCTAAAAGGATTTGAAGATTTAAAGTTTCTCCACAAGCTAAAAAAGCAAAAGCCAATCCAAGGAGTGTTCTTTGCACGAATAAAACTAAAGAAAGGCTTTTGCTTTTTTGCATATACTAGAATCCAATAGAAGCATTAAGGGTATAAAATCTTTCTCTGTCCTGTCCTTCTTTCTTGCTGAAATTATACCACTCAACCGCAGCATTAACATTTATTATAGAAAGGCCAACGGTTACACCGAGTCTTAAGTCATCAGTTTCCTTCATTTCTTTTAACTTAATTAAGCCATAAGAAGCATAAGGTCTAACAATCTTATAAGTATAACCGGCATCTGCTGATAAAGAATAATCTAAGAATCCGCCGTAAACCGCGCTAAGCCCAGGTATATCAAGCCAAACAGGGGCAAGGCCTGCAGTATCTTTAGAATAGTCAATTGCTTTAGTATAAGTAATTCCAAGGTCAAGCCCGCCTTTTGCCGCTCTAATAAATGTATAGATATCTGTTTCATTGATATCAATATCCGGCGAGGCATAAAAAGTGTGATAAGTTTTTCTTGCTCCTACGCCGATTTTAAGAGTATCCATTGGCAAAACACCCATCATAAAATGAGAGATATCTAAAGCACCGTAAATACCCAAAGAAAAATTGGAATATCCGTTTTTCTTAGGTGTATAAGAGCCGTCTGCACCGATTTCCAAAATATCTAAGAAAGGTGTTTGCCAATTTAAGCCAAGGCCGTATTTATACATAGTATCCATATTATCTCTTGAATACATTGCCGCTTGCGGCACAACACTAAGCCCCGGCGCAAAAGGCACACCCATATTATAAGATGCTCTTGCCACGCTATAACCATCGCTGCCGACAACAGCCACGGCATTTAACTGGGCATTGGCGGCGGCAAATGGACAACATAAAAGTAAAAACACTAATAGTTTTTTCATTTTTCCCTCATTATTTTAGCAGCAGGAACATTTTTTTGTTTTTGCTGTTTTGGCTTTTCTATCTTCTTCTTGTAAGAATTTTTGATAGTTGTGAGCTTTTCTGTTCTTCCAAGATTTTTTATGATAGCCATAGCCAATGATTAAGGGGATAGCTAAAGTTGCTTCGCTGTAAACCATTTGTTCTTGAGAGGTGGAAACTTTACCCCAGCTGGAGGCCTCTTTCAAAGTAGAGCCGGATAAAGCGCCATCTCTAACATCAGCAACGGTGATTTGAACAGCATATTTATGCATAGGGATATCTGCACCCAAAATTTCAGCGGCAACAACGGTATCTTGAACAAAGTTCTTCGGCACGCCGCCGCAGAACATCATAAGACCGCTTTCTTTTGCAGCCATTTTAATTTTGGTAAGTTCTAAGAAATCTTTTGCACTGTCAATTGAAACATGATGAACAGGATTTTCTGTTTGATGTGCTACAAAACCAAAACCGGCGGAGCAATCGGAGAAAGCCGGCACAAATATAGGCACACCTTTTTTGTAAGCATTATAGATAATGGAATCTTTACCTTTTTTTTGTTTTTCAAGCCATTTACCCATTTCATAAATAAATTCTCTTGAAGAATAAGGGCGGGGTTCAAGCATATTGCAAATTTTGTGGACGCTTTCGTCGCAAACTTTAAGTTCGTCTTCATTGATGTAGGTATCGTAAATTCTGTCAATATGTAAATCGCGGAGCAAATTGTCGTCGGCAAAGTGTTGATCGCCTTTATAATGTTTATAACCTAAAGCCTCAAAGAAATCTTGGTCAACAATATTTGCGCCGTTAGAAATAATTGCATCAACCATATTGTTTTGAATCATATCAACAACAACTTTTTTAAGTCCGGCGGAAACAAGTGAACCGGCAATTGTCAAAAAGACGCAACAATCTTTTTCTTTAAGCATTGAATTATAAATATTTGCAGCTCTGTTTAAATCTCTTGAAGTATAGGCCATATCTGCCATATCATCAACGAGTTTAACAACATTGTGTTTTTTGATATCAATGTGTTTGATTGTTTCCTTAAGGAAATCTTTTTGTTTCAATTTTGCCATTTTTTGGGGCCTCCTAATTGCTTTAATGTTTTAT
>JAZKZM010000353.1:0-2531 GCA_045612685.1 Elusimicrobiaceae bacterium | reverse complement strand
AAAGCGGTGATGACTTCGTGTAAGAAAGTCGGATTGGGCTTTACGCCGAATAAGGCTTCCGGTAAATTTACTTTACCTTGTTCTTTACCTTGGATATTTAAAAGTTTAGTTTCCATTTTGCGCCTTCCTATTTCTTCTTGGTATTAGCGGCTTTAGAAGCAGAAATCTTCTGAACTTGAGCGGCTACTACGTGTTTTTTAGCTTTGGAAGTTTCCAATACGGACACGATTGTTCCTTTTGCACCGGGCACGGAACCTTTTAAGAAAATTAAATTATTTTCTGTGTCAACTTTAGCAACTTCAATTTTGGAAATTGTTGTTGTGGTAAAGCCATAATGACCGGCCATTCTTTGACCACTGAGAACTTTACCTAAAGATCTTCTGGATGCTAAACCACCGGGTGCTCTTTCTCTATCGCTGGCACCGTGTGATGCAGGTTGACCTGCAAAGCCGTGGCGTTTCATTGCGCCGGCAAATCCGCGACCTTTAATCTTACCCTGAACATCAACATAATCGCCGGGTTTAAAAATTTCACCGAGATTGATAACTTGACCGACTTCAAAGCCGTTTACATCAGCAAGGCGATATTCTTTAATATGTCTGACAGGGCTAGTACCTAATTTTTTGAAATTGCCCAAATCGGGTTTATTAAGTTTGTTTTCCTTAACTTCGCCAAAACCCACAGCAACGGCATTATAGCCGTCTTTTTCTTGGGTTCTGACACGAACAACCTTGCAAGGTCCCGCATGAACGACGGAAACTGCATTAAGGTTGCCCTTTTCGTCAAACAACTGAGTCATACCTAACTTTTCACCAATAACAAATCTTAAGGTTGACGGAGCTGTTTTAACTTCTGCTTTGGCATTTGCTGCCGGAGCAGTTTGATTATTTGTTTCTTGTGTCATTTGTTTTCCTTTTAAGGCCGCATCATAATCGGAAGAAAAGGTTTTTGTGCTGCCTTTAACTTTTGTTGCCTTATGGCACCGACTACTGCGTCACCTGGTTTTTACTGATGCAGAGTTCTTGTGTTTTCTGCACCCGATATTCCTTAATATATAAGAAATACCGCTATAAATCGTAGCAAACTAAACCTTTTTGCTTTAGGCAAAAAGGTATTTAGTTGCTTTTGATTGCCACATCTACGCCCGCGGGTAAATCAAGTTTCATTAATTCATCAACGGTTTTGGATGTGGGACTCTTAAGATCAATTAATCTTTTGTGGATACGCATTTCAAATTGCTCTCTGGATTTTTTATCTGTATGGGGAGAGCGAAGAACTGTGTATTTGCGAATTTTAACCGGTAAAAGAACCGGACCGCAAACTAATGCACCGGTTTTTCTGGCGGTTTCAACAATTCTTGAAACAGAGTTATCCAACATTCTGTAATCATAAGAGCGAAGTTTAATGCGGATTCTTTCTTGTCCGCTTAACTTTGCTGTTTTCTTTTCTGTTTTTTCTGCCATTGTTTTTTATTCCTAATTTCTTTTAAAAAATATTTCTTTTTTAAAATTTTTTTATTATCGCTTACTTGCTTTTCTCCGTCGGTAAACTCCATTTTTTACCTTTGATTTTTTTGAGAAAACAAAGTGTCTAAAAGATACCTCTATGGCCGTTGTGTTAACTTGCAACAACCATAGTATTGAGATTTCTTTTAGAGGCGATACTTTACACCTACTCTTATATTATACCAAATATTTTGGTATTTTGTGCAACTTTTAAAATCTTCAATTTTGTTTAGGGCAAACTCTGCCCTTATTTATATTATACTATATTATTTAGGGAAAGGTTAATAGTAATAATTACAATATCCTACGCTTTTAACACAAGAAGCCTCACTAGCTGTTTTTCCGGTATCGCTTTGACATACTTTATTATATATATCAGATTTATCTAAAGTCCAAGTGCGGCAAGATACCACATTTGCCTTACTTGATGTTGAATAATTCATAAGATACATTAGTTTATTATCAAGCATACAATAAGTTTGATTATAATCTGAGACTAAAGCACAAAAATACCCACCGCTTGTTATAATACCAGGTTCGCCCCAAACATTTTCGGCAGGTTCTCCTAAAGTGGAAAAATCAAGCTCACTAAAATCAGTTGGCAATTTTCCAGTAGAAAGATAATAGGCCTCCACCGCTTTTTTAATATCATTCGCTGTTATTTTCATTTGTGCTAACCTACTTTTCATAACTGCTTTTTGATATTGCGGAACGGCTATTGCTGCCAAAATACCTATAATTAAAACAACTACTAATAACTCTATTAATGTAAATGCGCGGGTTTTCATAAAACTCCCTCTTATTTTGATTAAATTTATAAAAGTAGTTTAGCAAAAAAAAAAAAATAAGCAAGACTTTTCTAAAATATCGTCCTACAAAAGCGCGCTATCTTTTTCTTTGAAAAAGTGTTTTTAGCGCTACACTTTTTGCAAAATTTGTTCTTTTTTTAACTTTCTTTCAGCGAAGAAAATTAAGCAAAAAATTCCCGAGTTTTACATAGCAGTCAATACTCGGGAATCTATAATA
>JAZKZM010000352.1:0-2108 GCA_045612685.1 Elusimicrobiaceae bacterium | reverse complement strand
AAACTTAAAGATTTTTTAAAGAAGAATAATTTTAATTCTTCCGTCGGCTATATACGCGCTTTGCAGGCCTCTTTTATGGATATGCAAAACGCCTTAATTATGCCGGAAGATTTGCTTAAAATTGAGGAACTTGATTCTTCCTTATACACCAAAGATTTAAAAGATTTAATTTTTATTTATGAAAATTATTTAAAGTTTAGCGCAGTTAACGGCAAAAGTTCTTATAAAGACTTTTTTACTTCGGCTTATAATAATATAGCGCAAAACAAATATCTTGGCGGGTTTAAAAAAATTATTTTTTACGGCATATATGATTTTACAACCCTTCAATATGATATTTTAACCGAAGTGAGCCGCAATTATCCAACGGCGATATTTTTCCCTTATGAAGATATCGCGGCTTATAAATATATAAAAGATTTTTATTTAAGCAGTATAGTAGGCCTTTGCCTTAAGCATAAAGAGGCCCTTTTGCCTAAAAGCGAACTTGAAACTTTTTGCACCCATCTTTTTGAAGCGCCCGAAGAACAGAAAGAAAAGTATCGTGCACCTATAAAAATTATAGATACTTCGGGCACTTTAGACCAAGTTAAAAGCGCGGCAAAAGAAGTTTTATTATTGCGTAAAGCGGGTCTTGCTTTTAAAGATATTGCAATTTGCGCGCGTTCCTTAGAGCCGTATAAAGATTATATCGCCCAAATTTTTGAACAAAACGCTATACCGATAAATATAAATTTTGAAGAACTTTTTGTAAATAAATCTTTAGTAAATATTTGTATAAATTTATTAAATCTTGCCAGAAATAATTTTAACAAAGACAGCGTTTTATCTTTTATCAATAGTCCTTATTTAAAAAATAAAGATTTTTCTTGGACAAGAACTATAAAAAAAATCGGCGTGCAGACGGGTTTTGAACAATGGTTAAGTTTACTTGAGCAGGAAATTGAACAAAAAAACAATTCCGCGCTTAGTTTAAAAATTTGGCTTACTCAAATTAAGCAGCGTATTGACGCGCTTGAAGAAGCAACGGATTTTGAAACCCTTTCTTTACGCGCAAGAGATATTTTTAGCACCTTTCTTGATTTAGATAATCTAACGGAAGAAGACCAAAAACTTTTTGATACTCTTGATAGAATTTTAAAAGAAATTGCTTCTTTTGATAAAGTGCGTTCTGCTAAGAAAGGGGAGTTTTTAGACGAATTTAATTATTTGGTAGAACAGGAAAAAACAAATATTGTCGTTAATTTGGAAAATGCCATAACTATTGCCGATATTATGAATTTAAGGGGGCAATCTTTTAAAGCGATAATAATTCTTGGTTTAAATGAAGGGCAGTTGCCCGCTGCTGTAAGCGAAGACCCTATTTTTAAAGATTCTTGGCGCGCGGCTTTACAAAAGATTGGCTACAATATCAAAGTTAGCGCGCAACGCTACTACGAAGAAAAATTATTCTTTTATATTGCTTTAAGCGCGGCCAGCGATAAGGCCGTTTTAATTTACGAAAGATGTGATAGCGAAGGTAAACTAGAAATAGATTCCATTTATTTAAGTCTGCTTGAAAAAATTTTAGATAAGGCCGAAACATTTTCTTTAAGCAGAAGGCCATTTGAGCAGTTTTTGCAGTGGTATAAAATTGCGCCTGATTTATTAAATCCGCAAGAGGCCGCGGCCTTTAATTCCGTAAAAGGTAATTTTGCTTTAGTGGCGCAAATTCTTAAAAAGGAAGAAAAACTTTTTGCCGAAGCCTTTAGTTTTAGTTTAGTGGGTTCTTTGGGCGCGCACGATTTAATTTGCCACTCAAAAGGCCCGCTGTGGCAGCATATAACAGAAAAAGGCATGTCGCCTTCTTCTATAAAAAATGCTTATCTTTGCCCGGCCCGATACTTGTTTGAAAATATTTTAAAAAGGGAAGATACTTCTGTATTGCAAAGAGATGCCCTTGACCACCGCGATAAAGGAATTTTGGCTCATAAAATTTTGGAACAATTTTATAGCCATCTTGCCAAAAACAAATTATTTGATAAAGTTTTTGCTACAGGTTCTTTAGAATATTTGCAAGATTTTATTAAGCAGGTTTTGCCGGAAGAAGATTATAAAAAATATGGTCT
>JAZKZM010000351.1:0-3121 GCA_045612685.1 Elusimicrobiaceae bacterium | reverse complement strand
AAAGTGCTACCGATTAATTCTGTGTGGGTTAAATCTTCAAGCCAAAAAATCAACTCGCGGCTGGCCTGTTCTTCTTTATCAGTTATTCCTTTAAACAAAAAACTGCGCACAAAGTTTAAGCCGTCAATAATAAAAATTGTTGGTTTCTTACTTATCATTTTTTTGCTCTCTTTTTGCTTCTTTTTTTGCTTTAAAAAATTCCCACACTGCCGGAAGCAAAGATATAAAAATTATCGCTACTATTACATAATGAAAATGATTTTTTACAAGCGGAGTTGAAGCAAAATAATGCCCGCCGAATACAAATAAACAAACCCACAAAAAAGCACCTGTGATATTATACATAGCAAAGTGTAAATAACTCATTTTGCCAATACCCGCCACAAACGGCGCAAATGTTCTGATTATCGGAATAAAACGCGCAAGCAAAATTGTTTTTCCGCCGTGCTTTTCATAAAAAGCGTGGGCGGCAAGCAGATGTTTTTTGTTTAAAAGTTTGCCTGTATCTTTAGTAAATATTTTTGGCCCGATATAACGGCCAATTGAATAATTTGCCGCGTCGCCAAGCACTGCTGCGATAAATAAAATAAAGAAAGCCACCCAAACATTTATGCCGGAACCTTCCACACTTGAAAGCGCACCGACGGCAAAAAGCAAAGAATCACCGGGCAAAAAAGGTGTGATGACTAAACCTGTTTCGCAAAAAACTATTACAAATAATAAACCGTAAAGCCACGCACCCATGCTGGCTGCAAGCGCGGCGAGGTGCGTGTCTATGTGAAAAAAAATATCTATTATTTGTTTGATAATTTCCATTTCTTTTTACTAGTCAATTCTTGGAAAAAGCGGGCCGTATTTTTCAATTTTGCCGCTGGCAAGTCTCTTTGAAATTTCTGCAGCACTAGTCGGCATAAACGGGGCAAGCCAAGAAGCGAAATAGCGTAAAGCAAAAACAAGTTCAAGCAAAATTTCTTTTGTTTTTTCAGGGTCGGTTTTGGCAAGCATCCAAGGTTTTGTTTCGTCAATATATTTATTCATATAACCGGCCAAAGCCCAAACGGCGTCAAGTGCTTTATCAAAGGCAAGGGCTTGCATATTTTGGTCGTAAAGTTTTTGTGTTTCCTCGGCTTTCTTAAGCAAGGCGCTATTTTCGTTTGTATAAGTTTGCGGAATTTCGCCAACATTTTTGGCTGCCATATTTAAAGTGCGGGAAAGCAAATTGCCAAGGTCATTTGCAAGGTCGGCATTAAAGCGTTTTTTGAAGGCGTCCATACTAAAATCGCCGTCTTGGCCGAAGGGAACTTCCCTAAAAATAAAATATCTAAAAGCGTCAACGCCGTATTTATCTGTGATATCTTTGGGGTTAATAAAATTACCAAGAGATTTTGACATCTTTTCCCCCTCAATAGTCCACCAGCCGTGCGCAAAATCTTGTTTTGGTAAAGGCAAATCAAGCGCCATTAAAACAGCAGGCCAAATAACTGCGTGGAATCTTAAAATTTCTTTACCTAGGAAGTGAATATCCGCCGGCCAAAGTTCTTTAAATTTATTTTCATCAGCCAAATAACCGGCAGCTGAAATATAGTTAATTAAAGCATCAAACCAAACATAAATTGTGTGGTTAGGATCACTTGGAACGGAAATACCCCATTTAACTTTTGTGCGGCTTACTGATAAATCTTTAAGTCCGCCCTTTACAAAATTAATAATTTCTTGTGCGCGGTGTTTTGGGGAAATGAAAGTTGGGTTTTCTTCATAATATTTTAAAAGTCTATCTTGATAGGCGGAAAGTTTGAAGAAATAAGTTTCTTCTTCAATAACTTGCGGCTCTTTTTTGTGGATAGGGCATTTGCCGTCAACAAGTTCACTTTCGTCTAAATAGGCCTCACAGGAAAGGCAATATTTACCGCTGTAAGAACCTTTGTAAATATCGCCTTTGGCAAGTAATTTTTCAAAAATGGCTTGAACGACTTTCTCGTGTCTGGGTTCGGTGGTGCGGATAAAATCGTCGTATTCAATACCTAAAACTTTCCAAAGAGCTTTAAATTTTTCAGCCATATCATCAGTCCATTTTTGCGGGGTGACATTGTGATTTATAGCGGCCTTTTCAATATTTGCGCCGTGTTCATCTGTGCCGGTTAAAAAATAAACAGGTTCGTTTTTGGTTTTTTTGTAGCGGGCAAGAACATCAGCGGCAAGCGTTGTGTAAGCGTGGCCGATATGCGGCTCTGAGTTAAGATAATAAAGCGGGGTTGTGATATAAAATTTTTTTGTCATAAATACTCCTAATTTAAGTCTTTTTAAAATTCAATTTTATTTTGCTGCGCGTGAATTATTGCACCTTCAACAACTAAAGAAGGGGCGACATTTCGCGTCAGGGCTTTTTTATAAAAGACTAATTTGTTTAATAATTCCTTCAAATCTGTTTTTTGTTTTTCTTCACTTGCTTCAAGCCAGGTTTTATGCGTTTTATAAGCAAGCATATCAATTATGCAAGAAGCATAAGGGCGGCTTTGGGCAAGCGTTCTCGGTAAAGAACGCGCAGCTTCCATAGCAAAAGCGGGACCTTTGTTTAGAGAAGAAAAATCTTCCAAAACTTCACTTGCCTTTAAGGCCATTGTGCTTGAGCCTTGTGCGTAAACAAGGGCCTCTTTTGCAAGGTCTTCTTCCACCATATTATCTTTTAAAATGTTTAGTAAAATTTCATTTGATAAAGGGGCAAAATTTATTATTTGGCAACGCGATTTTATTGTGCTAAGCATTGCTTCCCTTTTTGATGTAATTAAAATCCAAAGAGTGTTTGCGGGCGGCTCTTCAATAAATTTAAGCATAGCATTTGCGCCTTCGGCCTGCAATTTTTCGGCATTATCAACGATAAAAACTTTCCATTTTGCAAGCGTTGCTTTTTGCTGGCTTAAAGCGGTTAAATGGCGGATAGTATCAACTTTGATTGTTTGCTGTTTTTCAACTTCCTCGCCGCGTAAATTTGCCTGAAATTCAAAATCGGCAAAAACGATATCGGGGTGGGTTTTGGCATCAATATGCTTGCAATTTTGACAAAAGGAACAATTATCAATGATTTTATTAGAATCTTCGTCGGTGCAATTTAGGGTTTTGGCAA
>JAZKZM010000350.1:0-1155 GCA_045612685.1 Elusimicrobiaceae bacterium | reverse complement strand
CTTTAAATAATATTTGCTGTCGCGTATAACTTCTGTATAACTCTTTTTGGATAAAACTTTGATTAATGCTTTGTAATCATCTTCGTATTGCTTCAGCCCTTTGGCATAGGATATATACGAGCTTTCTATATCTATTTCGTTTATATTTATTTTGGCTATTTTGGCGTATTTTGTTATCTCTTGCTTGTAGGCTTCTTTGCTAAGACCGAGTCTTGCGGCTGCTTCTTGCGCTTGGCGAGTCTTTTCTATTTCTTGCGCTAGTTTATCGCCTTCTTTTTGATAGGTGTTTTGGAAATATGCTTTGCTTGGTAAGGCTTGCGCCAATACTTCGCTACTGAGGTTGAATATCATTACAAACGCAAGCACCAAGGCCAGCGTTCTTTTATATAAAGTAAAACTGCTTCTTTTGAAAAATACAAATAATATTTCTTTCATTTTTATTCCTCTTTTTTTGTATTTATTTTTCTACAATTTATATGTTATAAACTTTTTTAATAGCCATACAAGAGTCTTTGGACCTATCATAAATTAGGTCTAAAGTCCTATATAAAATTTTGTAGGAAGAGAATTGATAGATTTAATGTAAACCGATTTTACATTTGTGGTCTTTTTCGTGCTTTAAAAAAGATTCTTTTTCTTGCTCTTTATATTCGCTTGTGCGGGCAATCAAATTATCAAAATCAATATTTGTTGCTTCAAACATAGGGCCGTCAACACAGGCAAATTTAGTTTCACCGTTTACAACAACGCGGCAACAACCGCACATGCCTGTTCCGTCAAGCATAATAGGATTTAAACTTGCATAAGGTTTTATGCCAAGTTCAACCATAAGTTTGGCGGTCCACTTCATCATAGGTATTGGGCCGATAATAAAGCCGACATCAATTTTAACACCTTTTTCATGTAAAGATTTTATAGCGTCGGTAACAAGACCTTTTTGACCGAGTGAGCCATCATCTGTAGTAATAATAATTTCATCACTTACCTGACGCATTTTTTCTTGTAAAATAACAAGTTCTTTTGTGCGCGCGCCAAGTATGCTGATAACTTTATTTCCGGCTTGTTTTAGGGCTTTAGCAATCGGGTAAACCTCGGCTATACCGACACCGCCGCCGACAACAACGCAAGTGCCGTAATTCTTAATTTCAACCGGTG
>JAZKZM010000349.1:0-3052 GCA_045612685.1 Elusimicrobiaceae bacterium | reverse complement strand
ATCAAAAGCTTTGACAAGCGGAAATGAAACGAGCGCCTGTCGGTCCGTTGGTGAGGGTAGATTTAAAGAAGCCGCACCTGCTTTAGTTAAAAATAAAATGGTTCAGGAAATAGAAGTTTCAAATAAGGATAAAGTTATGGCTAATGCTTTGCTTTATCTTGCTAAAGTTAATGACAAGCCTGCTATTATAATCGGGTCTATTATAAAGAAGGGTAAATATTATTCTTTAGAGGAAATACATAAACTTGTAGCTGATTATGTCCGTAAAATACGCAAAGATATCGGCAGAGAAGATATCCCTATTTATATGAGCAATAATATGGATACAAATATTTATCCCGAAAAAGATTTAGAGGTAAAATTTCTTGGCTACGGCTATGATAAAATATTTAATAGTTTAAACCACAGATATATAATACCTTCTGAGCAGACGGAGGAGAATTTTTCCCTTTATGAAGTTGACCCCGGCAAAAAGCAAAGGCCTAGCATCATACACCCTTTATCTTTAAAAAGTCCTTTAACTGAGTTTAATAATAAAAAAGATTTCTTTGGTTTGCCTGTATTTAAGCTAATAAGTTATGTTAATGATGGAAGTATGCGTTTAGGCACAGGTTTTTATTTAAAATATCGTAATTTCCCTTTTATTGTAACGGCAGGACATGTTACAACAGATACTAAATCTATATATGTTATTAATGAAAAAGATGAGGTTATAAACTCGGAAATAATAAATGTAAGTTCTGATTCTGATTTAGCTCTTTTAAGTGTGCCGGAAGGCAAACTAGATCTTCATAACCCGTGGACTTTAAGTTTAAAAGAACCGAAAATTGGTCAAGAAGTTTTTGCCATAGGCTATCCAAATTTTAAACACTTAATGATAGATAAAGTAGATATTTTAAATCTTGCTGGTCAAGGTGATCAAGAGGGCAAAAGCAATGTGTTCTATATACATAAACAAAAAAATATAGATCACGGATCTTCCGGCGGACCTTTATCTCAAGATAGTAAAGTTGGCAAATTGTTTGGGGTTATTGTTGGCAAAGTTGGAAATTACCCTTATGCTGCAAGTGTTCCTTTAACACAGGTTAGGAGTTTCCTTTCCAAGACAATAAAACAAATTTTATTTACACCTGAATTAAACCAAAAGTTCTTGCCTTTATATCCTGCTTTTGCCAAAAATTACGAAAATGTTTTAAATAGATATTCTTTATTTAATATTTCTTCTGGCGCAAATACTGAAAAACCTTTAAATCTTAAAACGGATATTGTGAAAGCAACAGTTGTTGAAGGTAAAGTTACAGTTTTTGAATTGCGCGACGCCCAAAACAATATAAGGGCCTATTATAAGCTTACTAGGACAAAAGAAAAAGACAAAACGGAACTTTTTGATAAAATTATTACGGAAGGGAATTTTCAAAGTAAATATCCCTTGATAAATATAGAATATCCAAAAATTTTATCTACTGATATATCTGATTTGCCGGATGGTATAATACCCGAAGATATCACATGTTACTTAGAATCGCCTTATATTAAGTCTGTTATAATGACATTGGTAGATACTTCTGGATGGTTTTTAGATGGAAATAACAACGCAATAATTGCCTTGAATGGTAAACCGATAACTAATGAAGAGTGGGCGCAGATTGTCAGCTTATTTAAAGATTTAAATGAAGCAGATTTTTATCATAATGATTTGGAAAGAAATTTATTTTTAAAACGTGATAATAATGGGAAACTTATTATAACCATAATAGATTTTGAGGATTTTTATGGTAATAAAGATATGTGGGCTTTAAATGAAATTGGCCTAGAATTAGAATCCATCGGCGCAAAAGAAAAAACACCCATAAAATAACAATTCTCCAATAAATATATTGCCAAGCCGGAACAAAAACCTTTCTAATATTGCTATAATTTAAATGTGCTGGAAGTTAATAATTTAAAAGTATCTTTTAAAATTGATACTAAAGAAATTAATGTATTAAAAAACCTTTCCTATACTTTGGAAAAGGGCGATATTTTGGCGCTTGTCGGGGAATCTGGTAGCGGCAAAAGCGTGCACGCGCTTGCGCTTTGCTCATTGCTGCCGGATAATGCTAAAGTAGAAGGCTCTGTTAAACTTGAGGGTAAAGAATTATTACAACTTAAGCCAAAAGAAATGCGCAAAGTTCTTGGCAAAAAAATTGCAATGGTCTTCCAAGACCCTATGAGTTCTTTAAACCCCGTTTTAACTATTCAAAGCCATTTCATAGAAACGCTTACAACCCATTTTAAAATAACTAAAAAAACTGCACTTGCAAGAGCAAAAGAAGCCCTTAAATCAGTTGAAATTGACGAAAGCTGCCTAAAAAAATATCCGCACCAACTTTCAGGCGGTATGCGCCAACGCGTTATGATAGCTCTTGCCCTTTGCCTAAAACCACAAGTTTTAATAGCAGATGAGCCGACAACAGCACTTGATGTTAGCGTGCAAAAGCAAATTTTAGATTTAATAAAAACTTTACAAAAAGAAACAAACACATCTGTTCTTTTTATCACTCACAATTTAGCAATAGTTCAAGATTTGGCAAAACGCGTTTTGGTGCTTTATGCAGGCGAAAAAATGGAAGAAGCCCCAAAAGAAGAATTTTTTAAAAATCCTTTACATCCTTATAGCAGGGCTTTGCTTGATTGCTTAATTTCCGTTGATGAAAAGCCCGCAAAATTAAATGCTATTGAGGGTAATCCGCCGCAAAGCGGGCAAGTTTTTACCGGTTGTCCTTTTGAGCCAAGATGTCCTAATAAAAAAGCAATTTGCGCTACCAAAAAACCTGTTTTAAAAGAAGTTTCCAAAGGACATTTTGTTGCCTGTCACCTTTATGATGAGGGGGAACAAAACTGATGCAAGAACTTGTCCGTATAGAAAATTTAAGTAAAACCTACAAAGCAACATCTTTATTTGGCGGAGAAAATAAAGATGTCCTAAAAGATATAAATTTAACTATTTACGAAGGGCAAAACCTTGGCTTGCTTGGTCCTAGCGGTTGCGGCAAAACAACGCTTGCCAAAA
>JAZKZM010000348.1:0-3309 GCA_045612685.1 Elusimicrobiaceae bacterium | reverse complement strand
TTGGGAAGGTATTTCATTTGCGGTTAAATCAAGCAGTTCTGTTAAAAGATAACTGATTTGCGTAATTTGCAAAAAGTCATCTGCGGTAATAGTTAAAGTTATTTGTTCTGTGCTTAAAACCTCATCTGTAGTGCCACCGGGGTTTGTGGATCGGTAAACAATATAAGGCAAGCGCGAAGATATCCTTGCAAAGTTAGGGTAAATCTTGCTATCTGTTTGCGTGCTTGATAAAACTAAACTTAGGGCTTCGTCAGAAGCTAAGTAATTATAAATATCTTTTAAAATCATAAATAATTTCCTATTTCTTTTATTTCTTCTTTTAAAATAAGGGCGTATTTATTTAGCGTTGGCAACATAAAAGGGCGCGGTGCGGTTTTTGTTGTGCCGTATTCTAAATAAAGAGCGTAAGGCGCACTATCCGAGCAAAAGACTTTTATTGTTAAATTATCCTTATTTCCTTCTATTAAATAATCAATAGAATTTTGCAAATTGCCACTTTCTTTTCTGGGGGCTTGCATAGGTAAACTGCGCACAATTCTTGCGCCGTTTTTTGATACGGGAATATCTAAAATATCTTTTATTTCCTGCTTCATTTCGGCGCCGATATTTTGCGCAATTTCCTTTTGCGCTTTTTTTAAATTAAGCAAAGTTTGAGCTAAGTTTTTACTAAGATTTTCAAAAGAAGAATTAAGAGAAAAATTAAACATTTTAAATAGTCCTTTCTACATATAAGCACAAATAGCGTCCTGCCCCGCCAAGCGATAAAGAGCCAACAACTAAGTAAGTTTTATCGTTAATAACAATGCAAAAATCATTTTGGGGTAAACTTCTTTCAACCATATAAAGCGCGTGGGTGGCCTTTTTATAGGCGGGGTTGCCGTAGCGGCGTTCGCTGACCTGTCTTGTTCTTAAACGGCAGGGAATATTTGTTGCAAAATCGGTGTAAGTTATTTTTTGCTCGCCGCTATTTTGCGCAGTTTGATAAGAGGCGCTTTTTATAGTGCAAGTTTTGTTTAAAAGGGTTTTAAAACTCATAAATCAATCCTTCTATACCCTTCTAAGAGCATGGAAACTTGCGGGGCAATGGCGTGTTCTTCATAATAACTTATGCTGTAATCGCCAAGGGTTTCGCCTTTGATATTGCAATCTTCCTGTATTTTTAGAACTTCTTTTACCCAATGCCAAATAGCAAGTTGAATATTCTTTGGCACGCTTGCGGTATTTGCGGCAAGGCCGGCAATATAAGTTATTAAAACAACGCCTTTCCAATTTGTAGGTTTTTTGATAATGCCGTTATATTTATCAAGTTTCAAAATGGCAGGGTCAATAGTTTGGCCGTCTTCAACAATAGTTGTTATGCTTGTTATGGGGTATTGTTGCAGCTGTAAATATTTTGTTTTAGAGCCTTGTTTATCGTGCGGCTCTTCGGTAATGGTGCGGGCCACGATATTGCGCCCAAGGTATCTTTCGGCAGCTTCGGTGCAAGATTCAATAAGCAGTTCATAAAGTGCATCTTTTGAAGTATCTTGTGAACTTACGCCTAAAAAAGTTTTTAAATTTTCCAAAGTTGTTGCCGCAGTTGTTGGTAAAGACATAAAAATTTTCCTCCTTTTTGTTTCTTAAGTCGGGCGGTATCTTTTGAAAATACCGCCCATAAATGCTTATTTAAAGAGTAAATAACTAAATGCGCTGCCGTAGGTAACATCAATAGAAAGGGCTTGGGTAAAGCGCAACCAGGTTTGGTCTGTCATAAAGGCACTTTCTAAGACGCTATCGCTAGAGTTCCAAGAAGCAGCATCTTGGGAAACTTTAACAGTCATACTTTCTCTTGGAGAGATAAGCAAGTTTCTGTTGAATCTGCCAAAGAAGGCAAAAGTTTTATCACCGCCGGTTAAAGTAGAAGCGGAAGTTGCTTCATTAGGTATTTGGGAACTTACGACATAAGGTGTGTTCCAAATTGTTGCCGGTGTGCCAAGTGAAGGCGGCGCCCAAATATAATTGCCGTGGGTATCTTTTAACTTCATTAATTTGCTAAGGCCTGCTCTTGAAACAACTAAAACGCCTTCTCTTGCGTTTTGGTCGTTTAAGCTGAATAATAAATTGGCAATATCGTCAAAACTTACGCTTGTAGAAGCCATAGAAACAGCGTTTATGCCGCTTGTGTTTAAAATACCGTTAAAAGGATCGCTGGAAGCAGTTTTACCGATTAAAGCGACTCTTTCAATTTCAAGGGCCATGGCTTCGGCTACAAGTTCGGATAAGAACTGAGTTAAATTAATTGCGCTATCTCTGATTAATTCATCAGTGCATTTAATAACCGTTGCCAAAACTTTGGCGGTTTGTTCAATCTGTCCGAAAGTGGGGTTTGTGATGCCTTTGACGCTGTTTTCATTAACCCAACCGACTTGTAAATTTGTAAGTTGTTTGGGGATTTGGCGTTTCCAAGTGGACATTGGCATAATATTGGCAATTTTCATAATTGCGCTGGATTCGTTCATTAATTTGAAAACTTGGTTTGAAAATTCGCTCGGCACTAAATAACCGCCGCCGGTTGTAGCAGTATCGCCTTCGGCTAAGACTGCTTTAAAATCGTTTAAAATAGAGTTTTTGTTTTTGGCAGCCAAAAGAAAGTTCTTCATATTGCCGAATTTGCGGCCATATTCGCTTGTCCAAGGTCTTTCGGGGGTATTGCGGCCGCTCTTTGCAAAAGCGGAAAATCTTTCTAAAACTTCATCTTCTGTTGTGGGTAAAACGGCTTTGCTTTGTTGCGGGTGCAGATTTGTGATAATATCTTCTATCATTTTTTCTGCTTTATCTTTGGTTAAACAATCGTTTATTTTGGAATCAAGGGTTTGTCTCAATTCTTTTATGGAACTCATTATTTCGTCCATTTAATTCTCCTAGGCGGGTTTTTGGAGTTCCTTTTTTTAGCATAAAAAAGAGCCCTCAAACCCTGCTTGGTTTGACGACTCTCCCAATTTCTGATACAAATGTATCAAATTTATTTTTTGTTGTCAAGAAAAATTTTTTAGTTGCTATTACGGATATGGATACTGACAATATGTTGCTTCAGAATTGCATCGAGCTTCGGCGGAAGTTTCTTGAGCGCAAACTTTAAGGCCAGCTTGGTTTGTTTTAAGGGCATAACAACTATAAGGTTTTAAAGTATCAGTAGTATAATAAAAACGCATTCTATCATTTTTTAAAGCACAAGCGACCATAGGCCAAGTATTCGGGTTCCATATATAACACGCTTCTCCATTGTTAAAGTAAGTATAAAGACCGTCTGTATTGGAAATATTCTCTAAA
>JAZKZM010000347.1:0-1741 GCA_045612685.1 Elusimicrobiaceae bacterium | reverse complement strand
TAATTTCATCAAATAAAATTTCTTCAGCAGCGCGCCCGCCAAGCAAGATAACTAACTTATCTAAAATTTCGCTTTTGGTGGTTAAATATTTATCTTCCAAGGGAAGCTGCATTGTATAACCTAAAGCCGGACCTCGCGGGATAATAGAAACTTTGTGAACGGGGTCGCTATATTTAGAGCGTTTTGCAACAATAGTGTGGCCTGCTTCGTGCGCGGCAATAACCTTTTTTTCTTTATCGGAAATTACGCGGCTTTTGCGTTGCGGCCCTGCCATAACTCTTTCAACGGCTTCTTCTATATCACTTGTTTCAACAGCCACTTTATCTTTTCTTGCGGCAAGAATAGCGGCCTCGTTTATAACATTTGCTAAATCCGCACCGACAAAACCGGGCGTGCTTTTGGCAATAACTTCAAGATTGACATCCGCACCCATTTTGACTTTTCTTGCGTGGACTTCCAAAATTTCTTTGCGGCCTTTCATATCCGGAGAAGGAACATTTACATGTCTATCAAAACGGCCGGGGCGTGTTAAGGCAGGGTCTAAAACATCAGGCCTATTTGTAGAACCCATTAAAATAATGCCTTGTTTGCTTTCAAAGCCGTCAAGTTCAATTAAGAGTTGGTTTAAAGTTTGCTCTCTTTCATCATGACCGCCGCCGATACCGGCAAAGCGTCTGCGGCCGACTGCGTCAAGTTCATCAATAAAGATAATGGCAGGGGCGTGTTTCTTTGCATTATTAAATAAATCTCTGACTCTTGCTGCACCAACGCCGACAAACATTTCAACAAATTCAGAAGCGGATGCGGAAAAGAAGGCAACTTTTGCTTCGCCGGCGACTGCTTTTGCAAGCAAGGTTTTACCTGTGCCGGGTGCGCCGTAAAGCAAAATACCTTTAGGCAGTTTTGCGCCGAGTTTTTGGAATTTTCTGGGATCTCTTAAAAACTTAATGATATCCTGCATTTCTTCTTTTGCTTCATCACAGCCTGCTACATCTTTAAAAGTGATTTCCTGCTTGGAAGGATCTTGTAAAACGGCTTTTGATTTAGCAAAATTTAAGGCGCTGCGGCCGTCATTTCTTTGCGGGCGGATAAATAAAAACCACCAGGCAAAGACAAAAAGGAATATCCAACCGACATTCATTAAAAGACTATAAATCCAGCTTCTGTCTTCTTGGCCTTTAAAAGCAACTTTTGCGGCAGTTAAATCCGGCACTAAAGTATTATCATCCACTTTTAAAGTAGAGTAAGAGGCTTCCCTTTCGCCGTTTTTCATTTTGCCGGTAATGGTTTGAGAACCGATTTGAGCTGATAAAATATCCCCTGAGGCGACTTTTGCTTTAAACTCGGAATAATCTAAATTCTTTACAGGGCCGTTATCTCCCATTTTAGAATAAAACGACACAATTACAATAAAAATAAATATCCAAATAAGTATGCTTTTTGCCGGGAAAGGCGGTGTTTTTTTATTTCTTGCTTTCATCAAAAACTCCTATATAGGGTAAATTTCTGTAAATTTCATTATAATCAAGCCCGTGGCCGATAACAAATTCATTTGCTATGGTAAAGGCAACATATTTTGGGGTAAAAGGAATTTCGCGGTTGCTTGGTTTATCAAGCATACTGCACATTTCTACTGAGGAAGGTTGTTTTGTTTTAAGCAAATCAAAAATATAATTTGCGGTTAACCCTGTATCAACAATATCTTCAACAACGATAACATCTTTGCCTTTAATATCTTCCC
>JAZKZM010000346.1:0-1346 GCA_045612685.1 Elusimicrobiaceae bacterium | reverse complement strand
GTTCCTGATACGGCGCACGGCACTAATCCTGCCACAGCAGCAATGTGCGGTTTTAAAGTTGTTAATATCAAATCAAATGCCCGCGGCCGTGTAGATTTGGAAGAACTTAAAAAAGTTCTCGGCCCGAAAACTGCTATGGTTATGCTTACTTTGCCAAACACTGCAGGTCTTTTTGAATATGATATTTTGGAAATTTCAAAACTGGTTCACGCTGCAGGCGCTTTGCTTTATATGGACGGCGCCAACTTAAATGCCTTAATTGGTCTTGTGAAACCTGCTGATATGGGCGTTGATATTATGCATATCAATTTGCATAAAACTTTTGCTGCTCCGCACGGCGGCGGCGGGCCGGGCGCAGGCGGCGTTGGTGTTAGGGAAGAATTAAAAGATTTACTTCCGCTTGGCAGAGTTTCTTTTGACGGCAAAAAATACTCTCTTGAAACAAAAAATAAAAAGAGTATCGGTCAGGTTAAAAGTTTCTGGGGTAATGTTGCGGTTATTATCCGCGCTTATGCTTATTTAAGGCAGTTTGACGGCAAAACCCTTGGTGAAATTGCCAAAAAGGCCGTCTTAAACGCAAATTATATAAGGGTTAAACTTAAAAATTATTTCCCTGCTTTCTTTGACGAAGTTTGTATGCATGAATGTGTTTTTACAACACCAAAAGATATACCAAATTTAAAAGCACTTTACGTTGCAAAACGCTTGCTTGATTTAGGTTTCCACGCGCCGACAATTTACTTCCCGTTGATTGTTCCTCAAGCGCTTATGGTAGAACCTACGGAAACGGAAAGCAAGCAAACTTTAGATGCTTTCACTCGCGCAATGAAGCAAATTTTTGAAGAAGCAAAAAAAGATATTTCTAGTTTAGAACACGCACCCCATAAGACTGAAATTGGGGTTATAGATGAGGTTTTGGCCGCACGCGAGCCAAATTTAAAATGGTAATTTTACAAACGCCGCCCTTGGATGTTTTTAGCCAAATGGCAATAGATGAACTTATTGCCTGCGATAAAACTTTGGAAAGTAAAAACTTCCTAAGATTTTTTAATTGGCAAGAACAAAAAGCCATAACTTTTGGTTATGCGCAAAGGAGCAAATCTTTAAAAGAGCAACTTGAGTCCGGCTATAAAATAACAAGGCGTCCAAGCGGCGGCGGTATTGTATATCACGACGGCGATTTAACTTTTTCAATCGTTTTTACAAGCACCGATAAAGTGGAAGAAATTTATAAAAATTTACACACCGCTATTGCAACGGAATTGAAAAAATATATTTCCAAAGTGCAAAATTACGACCAAAAAAATATTTTTAAACCGGTGGAAAACGGGCAAAGCAAAAGTTGT
>JAZKZM010000345.1:0-4905 GCA_045612685.1 Elusimicrobiaceae bacterium | reverse complement strand
AGTTGCCCTTGAATACGGCAAAATTTCCTTACACGCAAAAATTAAAGTTAAAGATGTTACCGGCGTAGAAAACGAAGGCAAAGATGTTTCCAAATGGAAAAACTATACCTCTGTCGGCCGCATTTTATTTAACAGAATTTTACCTAAAGGTTGGGAATATATTAATAAAGATATCGGTAAGAAAGAACTTGCCAAAATTGTCAGCGATTGCTACAAAAATAACAAATACGGCAAATATGAAACTGTGCAACTCTTAGATAGAATTATGGATACCGGTTATAAATATGCTACAAAATCCGGCTTATCTATTTCTATTGCCGATATGATTGTTCCCCAAGCAAAAGAAACAATCGTCGCGGAAGCCAAAAAGAAAGTTAAAGGCATCCAAAAACAAGCCAAACAAGGTATTATTACCGAAGGCGAAAGATACAATAAAATTATTGATATCTGGACCAAGGTTACCGACGATGTTTCAGAAGAACTTTTTAAAGAAATGTCCGCAGTTGAAAAGAAACCGGTTAAAGCAGGCGAACAGAAATTTAACTCTGTTTACCTTATGGCAAACTCCGGTGCTAGAGGTTCAAGACAACAGGTCCGCCAGTTAGCCGGTATCAGAGGTCTTATGGCAAAACCTCAAAAGAAACTTACCGGTGGTCAAGGCGAAATTATTGAAAGCCCGATTATCGCAAACTTTAGAGAAGGCCTTTCCGTTTTGGAATACTTTATTTCTACTCACGGTGGTCGTAAAGGTTTGTCAGATACCGCTTTGAAAACTGCAGACGCAGGTTATTTGACAAGACGTTTAATTGACGTCGGTCATAACTTAGTTGTTACAGAAGACGATTGCGGAACTGATGACGGTGTAGTTCTTAAATCTTTAATGAGCGGTGAAGAGGTTATTGAATCTCTTGATGAACGTATACTCGGCCGCACCGCTTTGGAAGATGTCGTTGTTAAAGACGGCGATAAAGAAATTACTATCATCAAAAAAGGTGATGTAATTACTCTTGCCCAAAGCAAAAAAGTTAAAGATTATAAAGTCAGCGAAGTCCGCGTTCGCTCCGTTTTAACTTGCCACGCAAAACACGGTATTTGCGCAAAATGCTATGGTATTAACTTGGCAACAGGTTTCCTTGCAAGACCGGGCGATACAGTCGGTATTATTGCCGCCCAGTCAATTGGTGAACCTGGCACGCAGTTAACCCTTAGAACTTTCCACATCGGTGGTGCTGCATCCCGCGTTTTAAGCCACAGCCAAGCTGTTGCCGAAGTGGCAGGTAAAGTAACTTTCAAAGATTTGAAAGTTATTACAGATAGATTTGATAATAAAGTCTGTATTTCCAGAAACGGCTCTATCTTTGTAGAGGCCGATAATGGTATAATAAAAGAATACAAGGTTCAATACGGCGCTAAAATCTTAGTAAAAGATAAAGAGAAAGTTGCCAAAGATACCTTGATGGCGGAATGGGATCCGCACTCCTTACCGGTTATTGCAGAAACCGACGGTGATATTAAACTTATTGATGTTCAAGAAGGTATCACCTTGCAGGAAGAACGCAACAAAGTTACCGGTATTATTGAGCGCAAAATCACCGCAAGCAAAGTGGGCAGAAAGAACCCTCGCGTAGTTATTGAAGGTAAAAAAGATAAATTAACTTATCCTTTACCGATTGATACTATCTTGCTTGTTGAATCCGGTGAAGAAGTGCAAGCTGGTGATGTCTTAGCAAAAATTGCTAAAGAAGCCGGCGGCACAAAGGATATTACGGGCGGTTTGCCCAGAATTGCGGAACTTTTTGAAGCCCGCAGGCCCAAGAACCCCGCTATTATCGCAGAATTTTCAGGTGTGATTAGGCTGGAAACGTCTCCGAAAGGGCTAATAGAGGTAGTCCTCAGGAATGATGAAATTAATAAAGAAGAGCATTACAGCATCCCGCAAGGCAAACACTTGGTCGTCTATGAAGGCGATAAAGTTGCCGTGGGTGAAGCTCTTACCGATGGCGCCATTGACCCTCACGACGTGCTGCGCGTGAAAGGTATAAAAGAAGTGCAAGAATTCTTGCTCAATGCTATACAGGAAGTTTACCGCTTACAGGGCGTAACAATCAATGATAAACACATTGAAGTTATTGTCCGCCAGATGTTAGGTAATGTCCGCGTATTAGATCCGGGCGATTCTACCTTCTTGAAAGGCGAAGAATTAAACAAAGCTGTCTTTGAAAGGGAAAATGTCAAACTTAAAGCCGCAGGCAAAAAAGAAGCCCTTGCTGAAACAATCTTACTTGGTATCAGTAAAGCATCACTCGCTTCAGAATCATTTATTTCAGCAGCAAGCTTCCAGGAAACAACAAAAGTATTAACAGATGCGGCTATCAAAGGCCAAGTGGATAGACTTGAAGGTTTGAAAGAAAACGTTATCGTCGGCCACTTAATCCCCGCAGGCAGCGGTATATCAGCGAAGCAAATTACACAAGAATTTGAAGAGCAAAGCAAAAAAGAAGAGGAGAAAAAATAATAAATGCCTACAGTAAATCAATTGATTAAACACGGCAGAGCAAAGGCTGAATATAAAACAAAAGCACCGGCCTTAGTATCCTGCCCTCAAAGAAGAGGGGTCTGCACCCGTGTATATACGACAACTCCTAAAAAGCCGAACTCAGCTTTAAGGAAAGTTGCCCGTGTTAAATTAACTTCTAAAATGGAAGTTACCGCTTATATCCCTGGCGTGGGCCATAACTTACAGGAACACAGCATTGTGCTGGTTCGTGGCGGCCGTGTAAAAGACTTGCCGGGTGTTCGTTATCACATTATCCGCGGCGCACTTGATGCCAGCGGTGTAGAAAACAGAAAACAGGGCCGTTCCCTTTATGGTGTAAAACGCCCTAAAGCAGGTAAATAAGGAGATTAATTTAATATGCCAAGAAAAGGTTTAAGACCCAGAGATAAACGCGCTTTACCTCCCGCAGATTACAAATATAATTCTGTTTTGGTAGCCCGCTTTATCAACAAAATAAATTTTGAAGGAAAAAGATCCACAGCAGAAAAAATCTTATTTGATGCAATGGATATCATTAAAGCAAAAACCAAAAGCGATCCTTTGGAAACATTTAACAAATGTATTGAAAATGTCAGACCCCTTTTGGAAGTTAAAGCCCGCCGCGTCGGTGGTGCAACCTATCAAGTGCCGGTAGAAGTTAAACCTATCAGAAGCACTTCTGTTGCTATGCGCTGGCTCTTGGGTGCAGCCCAAGCCCGCAAAGGCCGCCCTATGGCTGAAAAATTGGCCGAAGAAATCATTCTCGGTTCTAAAAAAGAAGGTGCTGCCTTCAAGAAACGCGAAGATACTCATAAAATGGCCGAAGCCAACAGAGCTTTTGCTCACTTTAAGTGGTAGGAGTTTAACAAATGGCTGATAACCAAGTTTTTCCTTTAGACAAAATTAGAAATATCGGTATTATCGCTCACATTGACGCCGGTAAGACCACAACAACAGAACGTATCCTTTATTATACAGGCAGAACCCACAAAATCGGTGAAACCCACGACGGTGCTTCTGTTACAGACTGGATGGAACAAGAAAGAGAAAGAGGTATCACTATTACCTCTGCCGCTGTTTATTGCAAATGGCGTGATTGTCAGTTCAACATTATTGACACTCCAGGACACGTGGACTTTACCGCAGAAGTTGAACGTTCTTTACGCGTATTAGACGGCGCAGTTTGCTGCTTTGACGGCGTACAAGGCGTTGAACCTCAATCTGAAACCGTTTGGCGTCAGGCTGACAAATATAATGTCCCCAGAATCGCCTATATTAACAAAATGGATAGAGTCGGCGCAAACTTTAGACGCGCTGCTAAATCCATTGTTGATAAACTCGGCGGTAATGCCTGCCCTATCCAAATTCCTGTCGGTGAAGAAGACAATTTTAAAGGTATCGTTGATGTTATCAAGATGAAAGCAATCATCTGGGATGGCGACCACAACGGTGCAACCTTTAACGAAGTTGAAATCCCCGAAGAATTAAAAGCCGAAGCTGAGGAAGTCAGAACCCACATGTTAGAAAAACTCGCCGATTTCGACGATGCTATCATGGAAAGATACCTCGGTGGCGATACCAATTTTACAGAAGAAGAAATTCGCAAAGCAATCAGAAAAGGAACCTTAACAGGTAAATTCTTCCCTGTTGTTTGCGGCTCTTCTTACAAAAATAAAGGTGTGCAACCCTTACTTGACGCCGTTTGCTACTATTTGCCTTCACCTTTGGATATTCCTCCCGTCAAAGGTATTAACCCTGATACCGGTGCCGAAGAAGAACGCAAACATAGCGAAAAGGAACCCTTCTGTGCATTGCTCTTTAAGATACAGACAGACCCTTATGTAGGTAAGTTATCTTTCTTCCGCATTTATTCAGGTAAACTTGATGCCGGTGATACTATTTATTTCCCGTCTAAAAATGCACAAGAACGCGTCGGTCGTATTATGCGCTTGCACGCAAATAAGAGAGAAGAAGTTAAATCTCTTAGAGCCGGTGATATTGCCGCAACTGTCGCTTTGAAAAACGCCTCAGTCGGGCAAACCATCTGCTCGCCCGATCATCCTATCGTGCTTGAAAGTATTACCTTCCCTGAACCGGTCATCTCTATTGCAGTTGAACCGAAGTCCAAAGATGACTCTGAAAAAATGTCTAATGCTTTAGCAAGACTTGCCGAAGAAGACCAAACCTTCAGAGTAAAAACCGATGAAGAAACCAACCAAACCATTATTTCCGGTATGGGTGAACTTCACTTGGACATCATTGTTGACAGAATGAAAAGGGAATTTAATGTTCAAGCCAATGTCGGCGCACCGCAAGTTGCCTATCGCGAAACCATTACCAAAACCGTTGAACAAGAAAGCAAATTCATC
>JAZKZM010000344.1:0-1132 GCA_045612685.1 Elusimicrobiaceae bacterium | reverse complement strand
TGCGGTTTTTAACGATTTGATATGATTTTTAGTCAAAATTGCGTTTATGCTCTTTGGCTCCTGGGGGCTCGTTTTCTTCTTCCCCTTGTTTTACCTATATTTGCAGCTTGTGGGGCTGCTTTTTTCTAGCCCCTTTCTTATTGCATTAAATCATTGTTTAATGCAATATTTAAATATCCTATCTTTTTGGGGGTGTCAGCTCTCTATTTTCTCAAATAGGCTATTTTATGCGGTCATTACCGCGCAAAACATAAGTTTAGCGCTATAACAAAGAAATTCAATCTTGCGGTTCGTGAATTGGTGATTTCACGAACCGCTTATGTTTTCCAGAGCTCTTTTTTCTTTGTTTTGCTGTGTGATTTATAACCCACTACCCAATTTATCAAAATTTATCCCCTTTTAGGCGTCTTTGTGTTTTTGCGGGTTCTTATCCATTTTAATGATTTTCTTCTAAAATAGCCCCCTTCCATGCACGCGCTTTTTGCTCCTGGGCTGCTGCCGCTTATGGTTCTTTATTTCTTGGGTTTGTTTTTGTGGTTTTTGCTCTCTTATATTGCTTAAAATGCACTATTGGCGCGGCTTTTATATATTGACTGACTTAGTTGGTTAATTTGGGTGTGTTTTTCTAGCTTTTAATTTATATAAAATTCTCATTTTTCAAAAATGGCTTGAAATGGGGCTTTTTGCTTTTGGGGTTCTTCCCTGGTTTTAAAATTTTGGGTGTGTTTTTCTAGCTTTTAAAGCCTTTTTGGGTGTGTTTTTCTAGCTTTTAGGTGTGTTTTTCTAGCTTTTAATTTTGCCATTTTTCCGCTTAACCATGCGGCTTTTAGCGTTTGGGGCTGCGTATTAATAGAATTAATAGAATTAATAGAGATTAATATATATATATTTATAAAAAAAGCACTTACTAAAATTTCTTCAGTAAATGCCTTTTAAAATTATTAGTTTAGCTCCTGGTTCTCTCTTATATAGTCTTTATAAGCTGCCTTTAGCCAATATTCGCTATTATTACGCAAAACATGGTCTAAAACTCCTGGTTAAATACGTCTTTTAGTGTTAATTGCTGCGCTTGCTCTTTTTCCTTCGGTTTGCGCTTTTTTCTTCCAGGTTTAACGCTAATATTTTCTTGTTC
>JAZKZM010000343.1:0-1344 GCA_045612685.1 Elusimicrobiaceae bacterium | reverse complement strand
ATTTAAAGTTTGTGTGTATATCGTATGTGCCGTTGCAAATTGCTGCAACATCTTCGGCAAAAACGATTTCTTCATCAGTAGGGATAACAAAAACTTTAACGGGGCTATCTTGTGTGGAAATTAAACTTTCGGCATTTTTTGTCATAGCGGCAAAGTTTCTTTCCTTATCATAGTGAACGCCCATATATTCAAGCCCTTGGAGTGCTTTTTCTCTGTAAACAGGGCCTCTTTCACCGACGCCTGCAGTCCAAACAATAGCGTCAACACGGCCTAAAGCCGCAGCGTATGCACCGATATATTTTTTCATACGGTAGGCTTCCATTTCAATAGCAAGTTTACATCTTTCATCACCTTTTTCGGCGGCAATTTCAATATCGCGTCTGTCTTGGTATTTTTCGGTAATACCTAAAACACCTGATTTTTTATTTAAAATGGTATACATTTCTGCGGGGGGTATATTTTCCCTTTCCATCATCTGAAATGCTACGGAAGCATCAAAATCACCGCTTCTTGTGCCCATAATAAGACCTTCAAGCGGAGTTAAACCCATTGAGGTATCGTAAGAAAGCCCGTTTTTAACAGCATTCATACTTGCGCCGTTTCCGATATGGCAAATAATTAAATTGCATTCAAAAGGATTTTTGCCAAGCAAGGCAGCCGCTCTTTTTGCATTGTATAAGAAAGATGTGCCGTGTGCACCGTAGCGGCGCATTTGATATTTTTCATACCATTTATAAGGCAAAGCATACATGTAAGTATGCGGCGGCATTGTTTGGTGCCAAGCGGTATCTGCAATAACTACATGCTTAATGTTTGGCATTACGGCTAGGCCTGCTTCCATACCAAGCACATTTGCCGGATTATGAAGGGGGGCAAGTTGTGCAATTTCTTTAAGATATTTTATAACTTCAGGGGTGATAATTTCTGATTTTGCAAGTTTACCGCCGTGCACGACTCTGTGGCCTGCCGCGCCGATAACGCTTACATCTTTAATAACGCCGTGTTCTTTATCAGTTAAAGTGTCTAAAACCCAAGAAATTGCAGTTTTAAAATCAGGGCAGGGTGCAGTTTTTTCAAATTTATCTTTGCCCGGTGCTTCTTGTGTGATTTGGGCATCATCATAGCCAACGCGTTCAATTAAGCCGACGGCTATATTTCTTTTGTTTGTTTGGTCAAAAAGACTATATTTGACGGAAGAACTTCCGCAGTTAAGGCATAATATTATCATTTAATCTCTCCAAAGGTTAAAATATATCTATATATATTTTACACAATTTTGAGATTCCTTTAAAGCCAGAAGGTATTAATATGGCTTTCTGTAAAAAGCTAAAATTTGTGCAAAAA
>JAZKZM010000342.1:0-4207 GCA_045612685.1 Elusimicrobiaceae bacterium | reverse complement strand
TCGATTGGGGCGGATGTATATTATGGACTAATGGCTGTTGTAATTGTTATATTAATTCCCCAAATGTGCATTACTATGTATATCCTCATGATATTTATCAACAACAATGCCTTACATATACTAATGATTTAAATGCTGAAGAAAATAAATTTTGTAAAGAAGAAACAAATAATGTCCGACAAGAAGTAGGCTCCGGTTATATAAGATGGTTTTACTATTAAATCAATTTTAAAACCCCCTGCTATAAAAAACAGGGGGTTTTTAACAGCTAAATTTTGCGAACTATTTTATATCCAAAGATTTAACTTTGTTGTTTTATCTTGTTTGCGGACTTTCGGTTCGCCAACGAGTTCTTGAATATAAACTTCCGCTACAAAAACTTTTGTGCCGGCCATTAAATGCCCGCCAAGCAAAGTGCCTTCGTCATCACACAAAGTAACATGGGCGTGGACGAAAGAGCGGTTATCCATAATACTAACATTGCCGGTAATATTAAGAATTTCGGTCTTTTTATTTACGACTTGTTTTTCATATTTCTTTTTTACTTGGTCAAAATACGCAAGGGTTGCATTTTCAAGTGAGCCGATACCGCTGATGATACCACATTTTATTTGATTATCGTGGCAAAAATCGGTAAGGGCTTCAAGCAAGTCTTTGCCTTTGCTGATTTTAAAAATATAAGTTCTTCCTGTTAAGTAAGGTTTTTGTTCTGCCATTTTTTATTTCTCCTTCATTTTTTGTAAATAGTTTTTGATTGCCGCAAATTGAGATTTTGCGTCAAGGTGCGCCTGCTCGTAAATCTTGGGCGCTTTGCCGCTTGATAAATACTTGCCGTCTTTAAACGGATATAAAGAGCATTTTTGCCCAAGTTCGCTTTTAAGCCAGCAATATAAAGTCGGCAAAGTAAAATCTGTTATTGCCATGGCGCGTTTTTGCTCGCTTAAAGGCAAGATTTGCTCCTGCTCTTTTTCGCTAAGTGTCAAAAAGAGTTCACGCGAGCAAATATAATAAACATTTAACTTTATCCCCTCTTTTTGAAGCAAAGGATATGTTTGCTGCATAAAAATTTCGCCAACGCCGCTGCCTTGAATAATAAGCGTGCCTTGGGCGTCTTTTTCTTTAACTAAAGCATAAACGCCTTTTGTAGCGTCAAAATCTTGCGGGCGAGCGCTTTGCACAACTTCAGGGCGGGTTACAAAAGGATATAAAACCGCCGGTTTTTTGGCAAGCGCCGCTGTTAAAGAAGGCCAAACATCACGCGCATCAAGCGGGGTCAAAGTTATTGCCATATTTTTGGGGAAATTTTCCTGCACAAGTTGCAAGGCCTGCGGGTCTGCGTGGGTGGGGCCGTCTTCACCTGTTGGAATACCGGCGTGGCCGCTAAAAATTACAAAAGTGTTCACACTCTTGCCGGTTGCTTCAGCATAAGACTGCTGGCCTATTGCGTGCAAACGCGCTGCTGTGTGCATCATAGAACTTGTAAAAGCCGCATAAGAAGCCGCCACACCGACATTAAGGCCATAAGCACTAACGCCGCTCATAACGGCGCTAAGGCCGTCTTCGCAAATACCGCCGCTTGAAATTAAACGGCTTTCCGGGTTAGTTTGTTTATTGTAAAAGCCATTATCAAAGGGCTTTGCAATTTGGCCCGCCGCAGTAGAGCCGCCTAAATCTGCCGTTGAAACATAAAAATTATTTTTTTGCTTTTCGCTGATATATTGCAAAGCCTGCGCCATTGCCGCTCTTAAAGCAATTTTTTTATCTTCCGGATATTTTAAGATTTCCGGTGTTTTAGAAGAATCAAAAGTTTGCTCTTCCTTTGTAATAATAGGCAAGTTTTTGGCAAGTAAATTTTGTTTTGCCGCTTTTAGTTTTTGGGCCAATGGCTCAAAAATTTCTTTATTTTGACTTATTGCCTGACGGAAGCAAAGCAAAGTTTGATAATAATAATTTTCCACATTTTGGGCGTCTGTTTCGCCTTCAAAATGCGGTGTTTTTATATTGAAAGTTTTTTCAAAATCAGCCAAAGCGCCGTAATAACCTTCACTTGCAAATTTGTGGCCGCTGCCGTGGCTCTTTCTGCCTTCAATACCGTATTTGCGGCCTTTGATAGTTTTGTAAACTATGGCTGTCGGCACGCCGTTATTTAAAGAATTTGCAAATTTTTGGGCGGCGTAAACTTGTTTAAAATCACTGCCGTCTTCAACTTCAATAACATTTAGTCCGTTGATATAGAAAAGTTCACTAGGTTGCCAAGCAACATAATCACCTGCTTGGCCCTCACTGGCGCAAACTTTATCAGAATCAATAGAGGCTTGGTTCCAATCCAAATGAATAATCAAATTATCAAGACCAGCGCGGGAAGCAATAGCAAGGGCCTCGGCTACTCTGCCGGCAGTTAAGCCCCCCTCGCCTTCAAGAACATTAACTTTTGGTGCTTTATCTTTATAATTAATTGCAGCACCTAAAGCCAAGCCCACGCTTGCCCCAAAACCAACACCGCTTGCCCCTGTGGCAAGACAGGTAAAAGGTGTTAAAGGTTCAGGGTGTCCGTCTAAAGATTTAGAATTAAACTCTTTAAAATATTTTGTGCTTGTGGTGGGTGCTTTTCTAAAACCGAGCAAATCTTCAAGTCTAAGTTGCCATTCTTCTTTAGGCAAAAGGTCGCTTGCGTAAGTTTTGGCAATTTCATTTCTTATTGCACTTAAAGCATAAAGGCCAAGCGCTTTATGGCCTGCTGCATAAGATAAAATATCAAAACCCGTTTGATAAGGATTTTTTAAGTCATAAGCCATAATATTATAAACAAGATTTAAGGCTATAGGACCGCTTGAAATACTGCCGCCCGGGTGGCCGGAAAGCGGAACATAATTATATAAAACCGCACACAAAGAACGATATAAAACTTCCAACTTCTTTAAAATATTTTCTTGCGCGTGCGGAAGTTGATACTTTTTTTCTTTTAAAATATCAGCAATTTTATAATAATTACCTTGTTTTTTATCAAGTTCAAAATGTGATGGCTTAATCATAATTTAAATTTCCGGTGTATATCTTGAGGGGCAGCACTCAAGGGCAAAATTTTCCACCAAAGCAACGGCAGCGTCAACGTCGTTTTTGTTGGCTACTTCAACATTGGAGTGGATATAGCGAACAGGCACGGATAAAGTGCATTCCGGCACGGCGCCTGCGTGTCTTTGGATAATCATTCCGTCGTTAGAACCTCTTGAAGCAACCCTTAATTGATGAGGAATTTTGTGTTTTTGGCAAATTTCAACAAGATGGTCCACCACACCTTGATTTGCAATTGTTGTTCTATCAACCATACTGATACCGATACCTTGACCGAGTTTTAAAACATAATCGGAAGCGGGTATGCCCGGGGTATCAAGTGCGCCTGTTGTATCAACGGCTAAAGCGGCGTCGGGCTGAATATCAAAAACAGCGCATTGGCAGCCGATAAGGCCAAATTCTTCTTGCGTGCTGAAAGAAAAATAAATATCGGCATCGTGTTCTTTTGGCAAGTTTTCCATAACTTTTAAAAGAATATAAACGCCTGCTCTATCGTCAATAGCTTTTGCGCTAAACATATCTTTGCCAAATTCAATTGGCGCTCTGTCAAGGGTGATAGGGTCTCCCATACTGAAAACTTCTTTTGCGGTTTTGCCGTCAAGGCCGGTATCAATAAAAAGACTATCAACGCTGGCTGCCTTGGCAAGGTCTGCTGCGGTTAAATAGTGCGCCGGTTTTGAGCCGATAATACCTGTCAAAATGCCGTGTTTTTTGGTTTGAATTTTGACTCTTTGTGCAACTAAAGTTCTTGCATCAATACCGCCGGTGGTAATAAAGCGCAAAAAGCCGCTGTCTTCAATAAAGCGGACTCTGGCGGAAACTTCGTCCATATGCGCATCAAGCATAAGTTTAAATTTACCTTTGCCTTTTTTTAGGGCGATGATATTGCCCATAGCGTCGGTTCTGACTTCGTCAACAAGAGGTTTTATTATAGGTAAAATAACCTCTCTTAAAAGTTCTTCTCTGCCGCAAGCCGCGGGAGTAGAGCTGAGTTTTTCAAAAAGTTTAAAATCCATAGTGTAAAATCCTCCTTTATATATATATTTTACCATACAAATCAAGTGTTTTTTTGTAATGGCTTTTTTCCTCTTTTTTATTTTTTTAAGACTTCGGATAGCAGCGCCCTTTGGGCGCG
>JAZKZM010000341.1:0-2198 GCA_045612685.1 Elusimicrobiaceae bacterium | reverse complement strand
AAATATTAACTAAAGAAAAATTAAAAAATTTCTTAAAAAAAGCAAAAAAAGAAGGTAAAAAAATTGTTTTTACCAATGGCTGCTTTGATATCTTGCACGCAGGCCATGTGAGAATTATAGAATTTGCAAAATCTCAAGGTGATGTTTTGATTTTGGGGCTTAATAGTGATGCTTCTGTGCGCCGTTTAAAAGGACCGACACGCCCGGTAAATAAAGAAAAAGATAGACAAATCGTCGTTAGTGCTTTACAGGCCGTTGACGGCGTTATTTTGTTTAAAGAAAATACCCCGCTAAATTTGATAAAAATAATAAAACCCGATATTCTTGTTAAAGGGGCCGATTATACCACTAGTCAAGTTGTCGGCAGAGAATACGCGGGCAAAGTGGTGCTTTGCCCTTTAGTTAAAGGGAAATCTACCACAAATATTATAAAAAAAGCTAAAATGTAATTATATCTATAAAAGGGTGTTAAAACTATGGCAGATATTTTTGAAAAATGCAGAAACTTTAAAGAAGCAAAACTTTTAATGAAACTTGGGATTTACGGCTACTTTCAGCCAATATCTTCGCCCCAAGGGCCGGAAATTGAATTAAACGGCAAAAAATATATTATGGCCGGCTCTAATAATTACCTAGGACTTGCAAATGACCCTGAAATGAAAAAGGCCGCAAGCGAAGCTGCCTTAAAATACGGCACGGGTTCAGCCGGCTCACGCTTTTTAAACGGAAATACCAAAGCAGCCGAAGAACTTGAAGCCAAAATTGCAAAATTCAAAGGTAAAGAAGCTGCTTTGATTTTTTCTGCCGGATATCAAATGAATTTAGGCGTAATTTCCTGCTTGCTTAGTAAAGGTGATGTTGCCATAGTTGATAAACTTGACCACGCAAGCATTTTAGACGGCGTAAAACTTTCCCAAGCGGAAATGGTCCGTTTTAAACATAATGATATGCAAGACCTTGAACGCGTCTTAAGTAAAATTGATGAAAGCAAAGGCAAACTTTTAATTGTTGACGGCGTTTTTAGTATGGAAGGAGACATCGCAAACTTGCCGGAAATTTGCAAAATTGCCAAAAAATACGGCGCGCGCGTTGTTGTTGATGACGCCCACGCTACCGGTATTTTAGGCAAAAACGGCCGCGGCACTTGCGAACACTTCGGTCTTGAAAACGGGGAAGTTGACCTTGTTGTCGGCACTTGCTCTAAAACTTTTGCCACGGTTGGCGGTTTTGTGGCAGGCGACGCGGATGTTATACACTATATCCGCCACAGCGCAAGAAGCCAAATATTTTCCGCCGCTTTGCCGCCTGCAAGTGTGGCCTCAATTTCAAAAGCACTTGATTTGATTTGGACTGATATGAGCCGCAAAGATAAACTTTGGGCCAACAGTAAAAGACTTAAAGAAGGGCTTGTTAAAGCCGGTTTTAATATCGGCGCAACGCAAACACCGATTGTTCCGATATTCGTAGGCGAAATGCAGGATTGCTTTAAAATGTGGCGTGCCACTTTTGATGACGGCATTTTTACAACGCCGGTTATCCCCCCTGCCGTTCCGCCTAATAAATGTATGATTAGAACGACCTTAATGGCAACCCACACTAACGAACAAATAGACAAAATTATTGAAGTCTTTACAAAAGCGGGTAAGGCATTAGGTATTATTAAATAAAATGGTTGAAATTTTTACCGCAAATATTGATGAATTTATAGATTATCCTTTTGAACTTTATAAAGATAATCCTTATTATGTCGGTGAACTTAAAAGCGATACAAAAAATTTACTCACAAAAGACCCCTTGTGGCTTAATGCTACAAGGGTTTTGTATGTAGCTAAAAGAAAATCAAAAATCGTAGGCAGAATTGCTGCTATTGTAAACAAAGCGCACGATAAACATTGGCACGAAAGAGCCGGTTTCTTTGGCTTCTTTGAGTGTGAGAACAACCAAAAGACAGCAAGTGCCCTTTTAAATGCCGCGCAAGCTTGGTTAAAAGACCAAAGAGCAACTTTTATCCGCGGGCCGATGAATCCCAGCACAAACCATACTTGCGGCCTTCTAATTGATAATTTTGACAAAATGCCCTTTATTATGATGCCTTATAATCCGCCTTATTATGCCAAATTGATTGAAGGGGCAGGTTTTACAAAAGTTAAAGATTTGGTTGCCTTTGAAAGAACGGATAAAGATGATTTTTCACCAAG
>JAZKZM010000340.1:0-3404 GCA_045612685.1 Elusimicrobiaceae bacterium | reverse complement strand
ATAACAATTGCACTTGGTATCGGTTTTTTAAAGCCAAATGTTTCTTCCGTCGTGGGTGATTTATATACCAAAAACGATGCAAGGCGCGACGGCGGCTTTACCATATTTTATATGGGTATTAATCTTGGTGCGTTTTTGTGTAATTTAATTGCCGGCACACTTGGCGAAAAGGTTGGTTGGCGATATGGCTTTTGGACGGCTGCCCTTGCAATGCTTATCGGCCTAGTAATGTTTTTGGCTTTGCAAAAAAAATATATAGCGGGTATCGGCAATGCGCCAAAAAAATTAGCAAAGGAAGAAAAACAAGCCCAAAACACTCCCCTTACCAAAGCGGAAATTAAAAAAATTGCGGTTATTTTTATTTTGGCGTTTTTCTCGGTTTTCTTTTGGACGGCATACGAGCAATCCGGCGCTTCTTTAAATATTTTTGCCTATCAATATACTAATAGGGATATTTCCTTACTTGGTCATTCTTGGCAAGTGCCGGCGACTTGGTTTCAATCTCTTGCGCCGATGTATATTATTTTGCTTGCGCCCTTATTTTCTAAACTTTGGCTGTTTTTAGCCAAGAAAGGTAAAGACCCTTCAACGCCGATGAAATTTGTTATCGGGCTTTGGCTGCTTGGCATTGGTTATGGCTTTATGGTTATTGCTTCAATGTTGCTTGGTCCGGGTGTTAAAATCGGTATGTATTTTTTGGGGCTTACTTATTTGTTTCACGTGCTGGGCGAGCTTTGTTTATCCCCCGTTGGTTTATCAATGGTAACAAAACTTTCGCCTGCAAGGTTTGTTTCTTTGCTTATGGGTGTTTGGTTTTTATCTAATGCTCTAGCAAATAAACTTGCCGGCAGTTATTCAAGTTATTTTGGCAAAATTGATAATGTTTATTTCTTTGGCGGGCTTTTAGTTGCGCCTTTAGTAGCAGGTTTCATTTTGCTTTTAATTAAAAAACCGCTTAACAATTGGATGAACGCAAAATAATATGAAACAGGAAACAAAAAGCATTGCTATTATTGCCGTGGCAAACGGGCTTATTTCTTTTGGCTATGCTTTATCCGTTCCGTTTTTTACGCTTTATTTAAGCACGCAAAAAGCTGTGCCGGCAGGTGTTATCGGGCTGCTACTTTCTTTAGCGATGATAACCACGGCCGCAGCCAGCGCCTTAAGCGGCGAAATTTGCGATGCTTTCGGGCGCAAAAAAGTTATGGTAGTTTCTTTAATTTTGCGCGCTTTATCTATGCTTACAATTGCGGCTTTTATTTATTTTGACGCCCATTATGTGTGGACTATGGGCGCGCATTTTGCGGGTAGTTTTCTTGGTGCTTTTTTTAGGCCTGCTTCCAATGCCTGGATTGCCGATAATACCACGCCCACCCAACGCATAAAAGCATTTGGTTATATGAGAATCGGCCTCAATTTAGGGTGGACTTTGGGGCCGGCTGTCGGCGGGTTTTTGGCCAAATATTCTTATTCTCTCGGTTTTGCTTCAACTGGTTTAACTTTCCTTATAACAATGCTATTTGTCCGCAAATATATTAAAGAAACGCTTGCCAAAACTATTGCAAGAAAGACAAATTTTATTGATATGGTCTTAACTTTAAAAGATACAAAACTTGCTAAACTTTGCACTTATAATTTTTTAATTTCTATCGTAAGTGCGCAACTTGTTGTGGGGCTTTCCTTACATTGTATAAATGTTATGCACCTTAGCGAAAATTTTGTCGGTATGCTATTTTCCGCGCAGGGATTTACGGTTGTTTTATTTCAATATTATATAAGCAAATTATCTAGCAAAATTAGTATTACAAGCGCTTTGGCGGTGGGTTGTTTTTTATATGCAATCGGTTATGGCTCAGTCGGTTTTGCTTGGAGTATAGGTGTTTTGCTTGGCGGTGTTATTATTAGTGCCCTTGGCGAGATGTTTGTTTTGCCCGCCGGTCATAGTCTTGCTTCAAATATTGCGCCAAATAATCAAAGGGGCAGATATCTTGGCCTTTATATACTTTCAAATCAGGCAGGTGTGGCAACGGGTATTTTTATGGCAGGTGTTTTGATGGAAAAAGTAAGCCCAATTTATTCCCCCGGCCCTTGGGTAGTGGTGGCGGCAATCGGCGCAACGGCAGGTGTGTTATTTTATAGTTTAAAGCGTTCTTTGACCCGCGAAGAAAACGGCTTAAAACCCAAGAAGGCTGTGCCGTTGATTAAGCAGATACCTTCTTGAACTAAAAATATTTGTTCTGTTATATTCGTCATTCCCGAGTGTTTTTGTCGGAAATTTTGTCTTTATAAGAAAGGAATTTTATGTGATAATATTGAGTTATAATTTATAAACTCTATTTCTTACAAAAACTCCCAAGTTTGAACAAATCTTTTCCCCTAAGGTAGAGTTGCTGTGGACAACACATTCTATTCCTCTAGGACTATTATAAAAAAAGGCAATTTGCAAATCTCTTTTCTCTTCACATAAAAGAGTTCCTGTATTATATCCAGGACAATAATTTATACGTAGCACTTCAAAATCTGATCTTATATCATTATCAATTGTAAAATCATTTCCACAAGAAAACCTTGTGTGCTCTTCACTATTAAGATCTAATAAAGGTGAACAAGTTGTTGGAAGACTTATATCTAAATCGTTTATATCTAAAGAATAACTGTTATTATTTAGACGGTATGCATTTTGTGCATTTAAAATAGCTTTTCCTAATACAAACATTGTAGAAACTCTGCTTTTTACAACGGCAACTTGATACTTTGGCACGGCAATAGCTGCTAAAATACCGATGATTAAAACAACAACTAATAATTCAATTAAGGTAAAACCTTTGTTTGACTTCATTTTTTATCTCCTATATTTTAAGATAATTCAATTTTATTTTTTTTTTTTGAAAATCAAGTTTTTTGTTTTTGGAGAAAATCTGCGTCAGAAAAATAAAATACCTCCGCTAAAATAGTATCTTTTATTTCTATTCTTTAAAATTAGCAGATAGTTGATTTGTTTGCTAAAATTGAGTATAATATTTAGTGAAATTTACCCTAGGGGGTCTTATTTATGTCAGAAGAAATTAGAGAAGAAAATAACTTTCCGCTTCGCTTACCTGTGATAACGATACGCGATGTGGTTATGTTTCCCGGGATGTCTTTACCTATATCTGTTAACAGGCCAAAATCCGTAATGGCTGTTGAAGTGGCGCTGGGCGCGCCGGGCAAATATATTATTGCCCTTTCCCAAAAACAGGCCGAGGTAGAAGACCCTAAAGAAAACGATTTATTTAAGTTTGGCGTTTTAGCGCAAATTACGCAATCTTTAAAAATGCCAGACGGCAGTATGAAAGTATTTTTGCAAGGTATCAGCCGCGCAGCGATAGAAAACCTTGAGTTTAACCCCCTTGCAAAATGTTGGT
>JAZKZM010000339.1:0-1359 GCA_045612685.1 Elusimicrobiaceae bacterium | reverse complement strand
TAGAATAACAATATCATTTATATAATCTATATTGCTAATAAAGGATTCAATAGTTTGACCGAAAAGAATATCAGAATCGGATTTTATAAAATTATCTATAAAAGTTTCTAAAATAACTTGTTGTTTGGAAATAAAAGAATCAATTTTTAAAGAAATTTGTTCGTTTAAGGCTTTGCTTTGCAGAGCTTTTTGTTTTTGTTTATTAGCTGCAGTTAAGGATGCCATATAAAAACTCACCAACATTAAAAGCAAAATTGTTGATGAAAAAATAATCAGAAAAATATTCCTGCTTAAGCGACCCTTCTTCATAAAAAAAGGGGCATAAATATTTATGCCCCATATATGTCTTTAAATCAACCTTAGCATTGACCTTGGGGAACTTGTGCCGCTGCCCCACTTGAAGCAGGTGCCTGATTTAAACCCTCAAGACCAGGTATAGATGATAAACCACCCATATCCGTAACTACGCGGCCTTCCCAAATAAAAGAAGGAGAACCGCTAACTCCATATTCTTGAGTAAGTTTCATATCTTCTCTAACTTGTTTTAAGCCGTCTTTCCAATATTTTCTAAAAATATTAGGATTTAAGCCTGCTTTTTCAGCAACAGCATCCCAACGAGTTGTGCGGGAATCTTTATTAAATTCTTCAACATATTTCCAGAATTTTTTAGGATATTTTAATTGAACAATTGCTTGGCGGACATCTTCTTCCCATTCGGCTGTTCCGTGCAAGCTGCTAAAAGTATCAGCTGTTCTGCCCGGGCTTACGATATAGCGCACTTTAATATCAATATTTTCCGGAATTAAACCTGCTTTTTTGGCTTCAATTATTTTATTTTCTGCCATTACACCATAAGGGCATTGGGACATTACAAATAATTCAAGTAAATTAGGTTTCGCTTCTCTATTGGCATAAACGCCGTGGCGTGTTTGTTTTTCCATTACGACAAAATCTTTTGTTGTTCTTAAATAACCTTTTTCTATAGGTTCTTTAAATTTTGTATCTACAAGTTTTGTTCTATGGATTAAATATAAAGGCATATAATCCAAATTAAAGCCTTGATATTTAGGATCTTTAAGAGCCTCTTGTCTGTCTATAACATTAATATCCAAAGGGGCTCCCAAAAAATTCTCAAGGCCTTGATTTAAGCCGGCATCAACACCGCCAAATTGAGTGCCTGTCATAGCGATAACCGTTACAGGAACTTTAGCACCTGTTTTTTGATTAGCATTATTTTTATTTTGGGCAAAAGCTAATCCGCAAACAATAACTAAAGCAAAAATTACTGCTGATATTTTTAATTTCATTTATTCCTCCAAATTATTTATTTTCTTCAACCGGTGCAGGAGCTTCTTCTTT
>JAZKZM010000338.1:0-6433 GCA_045612685.1 Elusimicrobiaceae bacterium | reverse complement strand
CTATTTAATTTCAAAAAGCATTACGCCGCTATCATTTGCTCTATTGCTAAAAGGAACAATCAAAACATCATCATAAGAGCCAAGCGGAGCTTGAATAATATCACTTACCACGCCCGGAATTTTGGCTGAGGAATATTTTTCAAAATTTCCTTTATTCCATTTCAAGACATACAAAATTGCGCTTTCATAAGAACCGAAAGTTTCCGAAAGTATGCCGTATTTTGTTTGGTTTTCTATACCGGCAATAAGAATTTCATTTTCTAAAGAGTGATAAAGCCCTAAAGAAGAATATATCCTTAAGGTTTCCTTGTTAAATTTAACTCTGTTAGGCGTGCTGCCAAAATCAATATCACTGGGGCTTTCAATAAAACTATTTTTTTTGTCATACTGAACTCTTAAGCGGGAGTTGAATGCCGTATAAATTAAATTTTCTTTATCTTTTTTAAACGGTGCAAAATTAAACCCGAAAACTTCCTCAAATTTTGTATATTTTACTTTTTCGCCTTTTTTAAAAGCGCCGTCTTGATACACAAGTAAGTAAGGGGAACCAAATTTTGTTTTGCCGCCAAGAACCGTTATTTCTTGAACATATAAACGGCGCGGCTGATTAAACGGGGCAATACCTTTGACAATGCCGTTTATTATGCCGTTTTGGCGCAAAATATTTTCCCCGCCTTCATAAATAAGAGTGTTAAAGCGTTCGGTGTTTGTATCTAAAACACTTACAAAAAGTTGCGCGCGGCCGGTGCCTTTTAAATCAGCAGCATCTAAAGAAATTATGCGCCTTAAAGGATTTACGGGAACGGAAAGTTCTTCCTTTAAAGTATTTTCTTTGAAGGAATAAACTTTAATTGTATTATCTTCAAAGGCCAAAATTAAATCATTTAAGCCGTCGCCGTTTAAATCGCCGGAAGCAGAGGCTCTAATCTTGCCTTCAATAATACCACTTTGCAAAAGAGGTTTTAACTCGTCTGAATTTTGTTTATCTGAAGAAATTGTTTTATATATAGCAGCAGTATCTTTTTTATCAAATACCGCTGTAAGATTTTTGGCTTCAAAAGGATTTTCAAGTTGGCCGATAGCATAGTTTTCTTCCGCACTTTCCACTTTACCTTTGGCGCGCGAAACAATATCTCTGCCAAGAATTTTGCCTGTTTTGGGGTTTTTAATTTCTTCACCCCAGCGGGTTATGGTAAAGGCATCACCTTTACTGACTTTAAAAGTAAGTTCGCTTGTATCCAAATATACTTTCAAACCTTCTTGTTTAACAACAAGAGCGTCATTTTGTGCAAACAAAACAACGGAAAACATTAAAACTGCTAAAAGGGTAAAAATCTTTTTCATACTACTATTGTATATTATTAATACTTAATTTGCTAAAATTATTTATATGGAAGTAAAAAAAGTCGCATTATATGTAAACAGGCAAAACCCTTTAAGTCTTAAAAGCGCAAAAGTTTTAAAGACTGCTTTGGACTTTGCCGAAATTAAAAATTATTTAACGGATAAAGATACTAAAAATTTTACCAAAGATACTGATTTGATTTTTTGTATCGGCGGCGACGGCACTTTACTTAGCGCGGCAGAAAAGGCAGCAAAATTAAATATCAAAATTGTAGGTATAAACAGCGGAAACCTTGGCTTTCTTGCCGCATTAAAAACACAGGAAGATTTCACACAAGTCTTGCAAGATTTATTTAAAAATAATTTTACCGAACAGGAAAGATTTTTACTTAAAACAGAAGTTTACAGAAATAAAAAACTTGTTTTTAGCGCTTGCGCCTTAAATGAAGCTGTTTTAAGACCGGCACAGGCAAGGGCAATAAATTTAAATGTTCACTTTGATAAAAGCCAAGTTAAAAATTATTTCGGTGATGGCTTAATAATTTCCACCCCTACAGGTTGCACCGCCTATAATATGGCAGCAGGCGGACCGATTGTTATGCCAAGTTTAAATGTCTTTATTTTAACCGCTATTTGCCCGCATACTTTAAGCCAAAGGCCGCTTGTTTTGCCCGCCGATAAAGAAATTAAAATTTTGCTTAACCAAACAAAAAAAGATATTCATATTAATTTGACTTTAGACGGACAAAATAATTTTGCCGTTAAAAATAATGATATAGTTAAAATAACACAAAGTAAACAAAAACTAAAAATTTTGTATCCTAAAAATTATGACTTTTTTGAAACTCTTACAACAAAACTTAATTGGGGGCAAAGATAATGCTTAAAAATCTTTATATAAATAACTTTGCTATCATTAAGGAAATTGATTTATCTTTTTCTAATGGCTTAAATGTTTTTACCGGGGAAACAGGGGCAGGCAAATCTATTGTTATTGAGGCCCTTAGTTTTGCCCTTGGTGCAAGAGCAGATTTTGGACTTATTGGCAATAATGCAGATAAAATGCTTGTTAAAGCCACTTTTAGCGCAGATGCTTTACCCGAAGAATTAAAAAAGAAATATAATATCACAAAAGAAACTTTTACTATTACAAGAGAAATTGATAAAAAAGGTAAAGCGAAAATTTTTATAAATGATAAAAGCGCAAATGCAAGCGAACTTGCCCATTTAGGCGATTTTTTGGTTGATTTTCACGGCCAACACGAACATCAAACTTTATTTAAAACCGCAACTCATATTGATATGCTTGATAAATTTTGCGGACTTGAAAAAGAATTAAAAAAAGTAAAAGATTCTTATGAAAAAACCCAAGCAATAAAAGCAAAAATTGCCGCTTCAAACCAATCGGAAGAAGAAAAACAAAAAGCCCTTGCCTTTTATTCCTATCAACTTGAAGAAATTGAAAAAGTGAATCCTATTTTAAACGAAGACAGCGAAATTGAAAATGCTTTACCAAAACTCAAACACACAGGCAAACTTTTGGAACTTGCACAAAGCATTTATAATTTACTTAGCGATAATGAAGATAATGCAAGTTCTCTTTTAGATAAAGCAAGCCAGCAAACAAACCAAATGGCACAAATTGACGAGAGTTTAACAAAAACGGCAGAAGAACTTGAAAACGCCGCAAATATAGTGCAAGATGTAATAAATACTATTTTTAAATATAAAGATTCTTTGGAAATTGACCCCAAAACCCTTGATGAAATGCTAAGCCGCCAAGAAGATTTAAGAAAATTAAAAATGAAATACGGCCCTGCCTTAGAAGATGTTTTGGCTTTTAAGGAAAAACTTATAAAATCTATCAGTGATATAAAAAATGCTTCCAAAAATACTGCCGAACTTTTAAAAGATTTAGAAAAAGCACAAAAAGAACTTGATATTTTGTGCGCCGATTTGCATAAAAAAAGAATTGCCGGCGCTAAAAAATTAAGTGCGCTTGTTATTAAGGAAATTGAGCCTTTGGGCTTTAGCGGTGTGCGCTTTGAAGCAGATATTCAGGAAGAAGAGCAAGCAAATATCAAAGGTAAAGATAAAGTAGAATTTTTATTTAGCGCCAATATAGGCGAAGCCTTAAAACCGTTAAGAAATATCGCAAGCGGGGGCGAAATTTCGCGCTTAATGCTTGGTTTAAAAACAATTTTAGCCGGACAAACGCCAACTATGGTATTTGATGAAATTGATTCAGGTATAGGAGGGCAGACCGGCAAACTTATCGGGCAAAAGTTAAAAAAAGCAGCAAAAGAAAGACAGGTGTTCTGTATTACACACCTTGCCCAAGCTGCTGTTTTTGCCCAAAGCCACGTTGCTATATCTAAAGAAGTTAAGGCAAATAAAACACAAGTTAAAGTAATTGTTTTAACTGATGAGCAAAAAGTTCAAGAAATTGCTAGAATGATAGGTAGCAGCAAAGGGGCGATGGCAGGACTATTGCACGCAAAAGAACTGCTGCAAGAAGCCAAAAATACAATTTAAATTATAAGGAGAAAAATTATGGCAGAAGAAAAAAGAAACTTAGAAGAAACAAATACACCGGCTTGCTCTAAAAGCAAATGCTGTTGCAGAAAAATTTTATGCTTAAAAGGCCTTGCAACTATATGGAAAGTATTAAGTATTTTAGCTTTAGTTGTTATGGTCGGTATGTTAGGCTGGGTTTGGTATGTAGTAGTTAAAACCGAAGCAACCTTAGCAGACGGTTTATGGACAACTTTACAAGTTGTGCTTAGCTATGGCTTTGCCTCACTTGTGTTTATTACCATATCCAGAGTTTTAAAAACTCTTAGAAAAATCAAACACGCAGTAGAATACAAATAATATTTATTATCAGCCACGGTTTATTTTAAAAAGCCGTGGCTGATATATTGGCAATTTCTTATTTTATGAAACAAAAATTTCTCTTTTTACTTTTTTTAATCACACCTCTTTTAGTTAACGGCGAAGCAATAAAACTTAAAAGCGGTTTAATTATTAATGGCTCTATAGTCGGGCAAACGGAATATATCTTAAATGTAAAAACATCTTATGGCACAATAGCCATTAACCAAAGGGAAGTTGAAAAAATTATGCCCGATTTGCACCGCATTATCTTAAAAGGCGGCGGTGAGTTTATAGGCAATATCGTAGATATGGATGAATTTACTTTATCCTTAAATACGGATAACGGGCTAGTCAATATTGATGTGCCGCAAATTTCATCTATGGAAATTTACGACTATAACGAAGCCGAAAAACAAAAAAAATATATTGAAACAAAACATGAACTTGAAGAACAGGCCGCACAAGAATTAAGCCAAAAAAATGCTAATGCTACAGATTTAGAACAAGCACAAGTTAAGGCGGCAGCCGGCAGCACAATTTCGGCCAGCGGGCTTGAGTTTGATTCCGATTTGGAAAAACTTTTTCCCTCTAAACCGGTAGTGGAAGAACAAAAAAATGTCTATATCCGCTATGACGGCAAAAATACCAACGAAGAAAAACAGGAAGAAACTTTAGAAGCCCCCAAAAAAGATTCTAAAAAAATTGACGAAACAAGCCAAGCCTTTAAAAAAGATTTTTCTAAAAATAATCTTGAAGTTTTTGTAGGTTATCAAAACTTACCTTTAAAATTAGATTTAAGTGAAAATGGCTTAAGTGATAAAGAAGATATAGATTCTTCAAATGTTGCTTTCGGTATTTCTTATTTTAGAAAAATGAATAATCATCTTTGGCTTGGCGGAGATATTGCTATGGGTATGCTTTCAAAACATAATTTTGAAGCAAACGCGGGCACAACCCGTGTTGAAACTTCCGGCCAGGTTTATAATATTGATTTAAAAGCAAATTATTATTTAAATCCAAAAAATATTACCCGTTTTTATTTGCAGGCAGGCGCAGGTTTTACTTCTACAAATGTAAATAAAAATGTAAATAATTTTGTATCGGGTGATTGGATACAGGAAGAAACAAAAACCATATCTGCCACAAATGCCAGCGCTTTGTTTGGCCTTGGGGTAGAAAGAAGTATTGAAGATTTAAACCTCGGCTTAGAATTTAAAGGAAGATATAATGCTTACTCAGGCAAATTAAAAGAAAGTAATAATTTATCTTTTATGATAGCCGCAAAAATAAATTGGTATTTTTAAATGAAAACTCTTGTTTTAGCCAATGCTTTAAAAGGTTCTTTAAAAGCAAGCGAAGTTTGCCAAATCTTAAATCAATTTGAAAGTTTTACTATTTCTGACGGCGGTGATGGCTTTTTGGAAGCCGTTTTGCAAGCCTACCCCAAAGCAAAAAAAATATCTTTAAAAATACCTAATGCCTTTTTAAAATTAAAACAAACTTATTTTTTATTAAACAAAAATACTGCTTTTATTGAAAGCGCAAAAATTTGCCCTATGGCCGGTTTAAAAAAAGAAGAACTTGATATTATGCACGCTTCGTCTATTGGGCTTGGACTTACCATAAAAAAAGCAACCAAACTTGGTGCAAGAGAAATTTTTGTCGGGCTTGGAGGCGTTGCCTCAAGCGAGGGCGCAGCAGATAGCGCAAAAGTTTTTGGCTATCAATTTTTAGATAAAGATAATAATGTTTTAGAACTCGGCGCGGCGGCTTTACTAAAACTTGCCAAAATAAAAAAACCTAAAACAGATTTACTTAAAAATATTAAAATTACTGCTGTTTGCGATGTTAAAAATAAACTACTAGGCAAACAAGGCTCGGCCACAGTTTACGGCAAACAAAAAGGCGCAAATGCTAAAGAAATTTTGCTTTTGGAAAAAGCCTTATCAAATTACGCAAAAATTGTAAAAAGAGATTTAAAAATAAATATAAACACAAAACATTGTGCCTCTGCCGGTGCAATAGCAAGCGGTTTAAAGGGTTTTTTTAAGGCAGATTTAATAGACGGCAGTAAATATATAAGCCAACTTTTAGAACTTGATAAAAAAATAAAACAAGCCGATTTAGTTATTACAACGGAAGGTTCTTTAGACGAGCAAACTTTCTTTGGTAAAGCACCTTTTGAAATTTGCCGCCTTGCCAAAAAATATAA
>JAZKZM010000337.1:0-6862 GCA_045612685.1 Elusimicrobiaceae bacterium | reverse complement strand
TACTGATTCTTCAGGTTCTGATGAATTTAATATGGAATTGTCTGAAAAAAGAGCAAAAGCCGTTTATGATTATATGATGGGTCAAGGTTTAAACATTAACTCTGTTTCCTATAAGGGTTATGGCGAAACAAGACCTGTTGCTGATAATTCTACAAAAGAAGGCCGCATTGCAAACCGCCGCGTAGAATTCAAAATCAGATAATTACTAATTGTTTGACTTTATAAGGCCGCTTTTTTAGGAAGCGGCCTTTTTTATATAATTTATATATGCTTAAAACTATTAAAAAATTAGAAATAAATAAAATCATTAAAAAGTTAAAAATAAACAAATTTATTAAAAAATTAAAGATAAATAAAATTATTAAAATTTGTTGTTATATTCTTATTTTCTTTGGGTTTTTTCTGTTAATTGCGGAGTTTTCCTTAAGATATTTTTTGCCTTTGCCCCGTGTAAAAGCAAAAATTTTGGATAAAGTTTCCAATGTTATCGGCGCCAAATTGACCGCGGGCGAAATTACCGCCGGACTTTTCAATATTGAAATTGATAATGTCATCCTTGATACGGGTAAAGATAATATACTTACTTGTAAAAGATTAAAAATACGCCAAAATCCTTTAAAATTACTAAAGGGCCAAATTTCCCTAAAGCATATTTATATTGATGAACCGATTTTGCAAATTATCCGCTATAAAGACGGCTCTTTTAATTTTGACCCGCTTTTATCTGAAGAAGAAAATAAGAACCAAGAAAAGAACTCTTCAAAGGGTATTCCTATTGATTTAAGAATAAAAAGATTAATTTTGGATGATGCAAAAATAGCTTATATTGATTTAACAGATGATATTAAGGTTAATATAAATAACTTTCATTTATCCGTTAATGATTTTTCCTTTTTTGAACCTTTTGAATTAAGTTTTTCCTTTACTTCCTATTTTGAGCAAAAGGACCTTAAAATTGATGAGGCTAAAATTGCTCTATCTAGCGAGTTAAATTTAAAAGGTCTTGAATTAAAAGATGCTTATTTAAACTTAAAACAATTTCTTGTTGATTATAAAGATACTTTGCTAAAAATTAAAACAAAGATGAATAATTTTGAAGACCCTTCCGCTTTGTTTGATATAGAACTTAAAAATTTATCTAACGAAACTTTGCGTGCTTTTGCTGATACTGCCGAGTTTGATTTGCCTTTAATAACCGCCAAGGGCAATATTGATTATCTTGCGCAAAAAGAAAAGTTGGCTATACATAATTTAACTTTAGCAACAGATGATACCGAAATTGATTTTAAAGGTAATTTGAATTTTGCCAAAACCTTTGAAACTAAGGGTAGAATAACTTTAAAGAGTGTTTTAGATTCTTTAGGTAAAGTTTCCCCACTTGTAGAAGAATATAAGCCCCAAGGCCAAATTTCCGCCGATTTTGCTTTTGCCTGGCCGCTTGAACTTAGCGGTAAGTGCGATTTAACGGATGTCGGTTTTTTTGTTGATAAAGCCGGCACTTTTAAAGATATTAATACCTCTATTGATGTCAAAAGTATTGATGATATTAAAATAGAACAATTAAAAGGAATTTTAAATAAAAATCCTTTTACGGCTAAGGCAAGTTATGTTAAAAAACAAAATTATGCTGATGTGTTTTTAGACTTTAAAGCAGATAAATTGTATGTTATAGATACTTCTAAGAAAGAAGAAACCACGCCGGAACAAACAGAGCTAGCCGCGCCACAAACGACACCTGAAACAAAGCAACAAGATAAAGCAGAAAGTTTGTTTGTTCCCATAAACATTAATGCCAAAATTGATATAGCAAAACTTGATATTCCTTATCTTAAAGGAAATAAAGTTGTTTTTAATGCCAAAGCAAAAAATATCACTTCTCAAATGGACCAAACCCACGGCACTTTTGAACTTAATATTCAAGACGGGCAAATAAAGGATGTTTATACTATTTCAAACGCAAATGCCATAACAAAAATTATGTTTATGAGTCTTGGTATTGTAAGCCGGGTGATAAACACTTTAAATGTGCTTGATTTGCTTAGCGGTATGGGCAAACTTATTACCGGCAGTAAAGCAGAAGGTGATGAGGATGAGGTTATAGAACATCAGGAAATTAACGGTAAGATGGATTTTGATTCTTTCCAAACGCTGATTGATTTTGACGACGGGCTTGCTACTATGAAGAAATGCTCTTTTGTTTCTAATTTATTTTCCTTTAGAGTTAACGGAAAAATCAATTTTAACGACCGCAATATTAAATTAAATGTTGATAGCGCCCCCGGTAAACATACCGAAGACGGCATTATGCCTTTAAATATTAATATAAAAGGAACTATTGAAGAGCCAAAAGGCTCTATGAGTGTTTTATCAAGCGTGAGCGCATTAGTGGGCGATACCGTTACCAATAATCCTGTTTCTAATATGCTAAAAAAAGGTTGGAGCAAATTATTTTCTTCTAAAGGAGAAGAAGCCTCCAACGAAGATGACGCAGACTCAACAGAACTTAGCCAAGAACAAGAAGATACTAAGCAAGATACAAAAGAAAATCAAGAAGAAAATAAAAATGAAAAATAAAAAAGCATCTATATTTCTATAAATGCTTTTTTAGAGTGATAATTAAAGTTATTTTATTTTTTCGTTGGAAGATTGGCAGTTAATGCAATATCTTGCAAAAGGAATTGCCAAAATTCTTTTTTTCGGTATCGGTTGGCGGCAAGATTCGCAAATGCCGTAAATACCTTTTGAAATGCGGCGCAAGGCTGATTCAATTTGATCTAAATTGGCGTGGGCGCTGCTGTTAAGTTCAAACAAAACTTCTTTATCTAAACTTTGGGTGGCATTATCAATTTCATCGCCGACTTCAATTTCCGGCATATCATTTTCTTTTTTTGTTAAAATACTTTTTTGAATTTTTTCGCGTTCTTGTAAAAGCCAGGCTTCAATTTGTTTTATTTCTTTTGCAGTAAGCTCCGGCCCTTTTGAATTTTTTTTAGTAACCATAATTTTTATCCTTCCTTAAAAAATAAAATTTTTAATCGCCCCATATATCAGGGCCAGGTTTTAGACCTGGCCCTGGTCGGATATCTTCGGGGGGTAAAATCGAAGATGTCCGCGGGGATAAATATATTTAACTATATTTAAAATAAAGCTAATTGTCAAGACCCTTTTTGTAATGTATAATGTTTATGTAGTCATTTTTAGGAGAATTTTATGAAAAAATTATTTTTTATGTTTTGCCTTACTGCGGCATTTGCTTTAACTGCTACCGCCCAAGATTATAAAGTAGTAGAGCCTTATGGCACAACTTTAACAAGCGGCAAACTTCCCCAAAAATCAAATCAGAAATATACATACTTATATGACACCTCTTTGATACAGGCAATTAAACTTAAAGATGAATCCAGAGTAAAGCTATTAATGTATGCCCAAGTAAATCCAAATGAAAAAAATGACGAAGGTTTTACCCCCCTTTATTTTGCCGCACAATATCTTGAGCCCGAAACTATGGCTATGCTTATTGATAAAGGTGCAAAAGTTAATTTAAGAAGCACTTATAATTTAACACCGCTTATGGCAGCTGCTGCTGCCGGCAGAGCAGATAATGTGAAAGTTTTGCTTGAATACGGCGCAGATCCTAACTTGCTTGATGATAAAGATTTAACTGCTTTAGATCACGCATTTAATAATCGTCAGCTTGAAACGGCAATTTTGCTTAACCCGATTACAACAGTCAAAAAATCAACTATGAATTATGATGAGTGGATAGATGAAAGTATGAACGGGCAGGCCGCTTTAGAACACATGACAAGCCCTGAACCCCAGGAAACACCCTCAAGCGTAAAAGAGGCACAAGAAGCCGCTGCTTATAATCCAACCATTGCAGAAATTGATGCAAAAATTGAAGCTACACGACAAGCCTTAGGCCGCCTTATTGCTTTAAGAAAACAAATTGCCGATGCTGAACTTGCCGAGCAAGGGCAACCTTTACAGGAAGAATTTTCCGCAGAGGTTAAAACAACGAATCCGGCCGGAACTACCGAGGTCCAAACAACAACTTATACTAAGACAACAACAACTAAAACAACTACGACAAAAAGTAATACAAAACCCGCTAAGTATAGTGCTGATTCAACAAATAAATAATTTTAAAAGCCCTGTTTGATAATAGACAAGCAGGGCTTTTTTATGCTATAATTGTTAGTGAAGACTTACAAACATAATATTTTTTATAGTCAAATTGTAAATATTTAGTTAGATATAACTTACATTATAAGTGCTTTTGAGAAGAAAAACTATGGAAGAAAATTTAAAAAAATTAACTCAATTAAAAAAAGGCCAGGAAGGCCATATTGCCGCCTTTGATACCAAAGATAAAAATCTTATTAAAAAGATGGAAGATATTGGCTTACATATCGGTTGCCATATCGTGCGTAAAAATTCTTCTACGCCGGTTTTTATTAAAGCAGGTGATGTTGAACTTGCACTCGGCAGAGATTTTGCAAAATATATTTTGGTTAAGGCGTTTTCTAAGACTATTTTTATGCTCGGCAATCCAAATGTGGGCAAAAGCAGTCTATTTTCGCGCATAACAGGGGTTAAGACGGCTACTTCCAATTATCCCGGCACAACGATATCTCTTTTAAAAGGCGAAATGGTTATAAATAACACTTCCTACAATGTTTTTGATACTCCGGGCACTTATAGTCTTGATTACGAAGATAATATTTCTAAAGAAGCCTGTGAGTTAATTAAAAAGAAACCTTTTGATATTGCCTTATATGTTTTAGACGCGCAACATCTGGAAAGAAATTTGCTTTTTGCGATGGATGTAATATCGCTTGGCAAACCGACGATACTTATTTTAAATAAATTTGATATCGCGCAAAAAAAGGGTATTGATATTGATAAAAAGGTTCTTTCGGAAATGCTTGGCGTGCCGGTTGTTATTACAAACGGCTTAAGCGGCGACGGCTTAAAAAAACTTTCCGTTTTGATTGATAAACTTGCGCAAGGTAAAATAGAAGAAAATCCCCCCGCCTTGCCGCACAAGCAAGAAGAAAAATGGAAATTGATTGGCGAAATCAGCAAAAAAGCGCAAAAAATTCAGCACCGCCACCCTTCCGTTTTGGAAAAGATTGAAGAAGCCGCTACAACGCCGTTTTTCGGCATTTTGATTGCGCTTGTTATCTTAATCAGTTCTTTTTGTTTAGTGCTTTTCCTCGGCGAACATATAATTGATTTTCTAAGTAATCTTTACGAAACTTATTATCTGCCCTTTATACAAAATGTTTTTGCTTTTAGTAAAGGCACTTTTTTGTGGGATTTCTTAATTGGTGTTTCCACGCCGGAAGCAGAGGGCTTTGGTCTTTTGACAGAAGGCCTTAAAATACCTTTTATTGATGTTATGCCCTATGTTGTTTTGTTTTATGGCATTTTGGAATTTTTGGGCGAACTTGGCTATTTGCCGCGCCTTGCTATCTTGCTTGATAGATTCTTGCATAAACTCGGTTTGCACGGCTATAGCGCAATACCCATAATGCTTGGGCTTGGCTGTAAAGTGCCCGCGCTACTCGCGGCAGGCCGCCTTGAAACAAGACGCCAAAAAATTATTGCTATGGCGCTTATTTTTATGATGGCGCCTTGTATATCGCAAAGTGCTATGATGTTTAGTTTGATTGCGCCTTTTGGCATAAAATATCTTATTTTGACTTTCGGTATTATGTTTGTTGTAGCGGCAATAACCGGCACACTTTTAAACAAAATTTTGCCCGGTGATAGTGCAGATATTTTTATGGAAGTTCCTTCTTGGCAATGGCCTAAAGCAAGTGTTTTGGGGCGTAAAATTTGGCAGCGCACGAAAGAATATCTTTTTGAGGCCGTGCCTTTGATTTTGGCCGGTATGGTAATAATTAGTGTTGCGCAAATGATAGGGCTTGTTGATTTTATCGGCAAGATTTTTGCTTTCCCGACAACTTTTATGCTCGGCTTGCCCGAAGATACATCTTCAGTAGTGATTTTGGGCGTTCTTAGAAAAGATGTTTCTATCGCCCTTCTTGAGCCGTTTAATTTGACCGCCAAGCAACTTGTTATTGCAAGTATTTTTATGTCAATGTATTTGCCGTGTGTGGCCTCGTTCTTTGTTATGCTAAAAGAAGCCAAGTGGAAAGATACTTTAAGAATTATTGCAATAACTTTATCTACAGCCCTTATAGTTTGTTCTCTGTTAAATATTATTTTGTAGTGTTTGCGTCGGTTAAGATTTGTTTTGTTCCGCCGAAATAAGGCACGGCGTGTCCTTCTTTTATCAGCTCTTCTCCTAAACTTTGTCCGTTGACTTTTACATCACAAAGTAAGCGAAAATATTTATCACGCCCACAATTACGCAATAAAATTTTACCGCTTTTAAGAAAAATTTTAGTAAATGTTTTTGCTTGTTTGGCAAAGGCTTTAGTTTGAGAAGTTCCGCCTTTAATTTCGGGACAATCTATACCTCTTACACGAATAGGAATAGTTTTACAAAAAACTTTATATTTGCACGCTAAATATACACGGAAAGTATCCCCATCATATACCGAAGCAAGTTCTACTTTATTAAAGTTTTGGCTCAAATCATTATCTTGGGCTTGGCATAATATAGCCAAACCCAAGAATAATATTGATATAATTAAATATTTCATTTTCTAAAAATATAATAAGAATAATTATTTACAAGATATTTTTCTATTTCACTAAATTATAAATATCATTATTATTAGGATCCGATAAAGAACTATAATAGGTTTTACAGATATTTATTTTTCTGTTTACTTCTTGATCTCGTAATGAGTTATATAATTTAGGCATATCTTCTCGCATTGATTTC
>JAZKZM010000336.1:0-6235 GCA_045612685.1 Elusimicrobiaceae bacterium | reverse complement strand
CCAGCGCAAATTTTCTTTTAAATATAAAATACTAAAAAACGCAAAAACAACAAGTGTTATAACTTCTTGCATACCTTTTAATTGTGCGGTGGAATAATAATTGTGCCCTATCCTGTTTGCCGGAATTAAGAAACAATATTCCATTAAAGCAATAAGCCAACTGACAAGAATAATAAGCCACATTGCCTTGTCTTTAAACTTCAAATGCCCATACCAGGCAAAAGTCATAAAGATATTGGAGATAATAAGTAATATCACAGGTTTATACATATATATATTTTACAATTATATAAGCAAATTGATAAAATTTAATTAATGAATCCAAAAATTTCTTTGTTTTTATTTTGGCTTATTTTGGGCTTTTCCCCGATAGTGGGTGGGATGTCCGTTAATCTTATCAGCCCTGTTTTTTTGGTATTGCTTGCAAGCATAACAGGGTTTATTTATTTTTTATTTCCTCTTGCTAAAAATAAACAAACCAGCGCAATGTTTGATAAAAAATATATTGGCAAATATTTTTTAATTTCCAATCTTGGTAATGCTTTGCCCTTTTGCGCTATGCTTTATGCTTTAAAGTGGACTACTCCTGCCAATATCGCAATTTTAAACCAAGTGGAAATGCTTTATTCTTTATTATTTTGTGCGATATTTTTGAAAGAAAAAATAACTTTAAAACAAATTATTGCTTCTTTTTTGATACTTGCCGGTGCTACAATTTTGATGTTTGAAGGTGGCATAACTCCACATTTAAAAGGAGATTTGATTGTTGTTTTTTGCGTGTGGATGTTTCAGGCAAGCCATATTTTAATTAAGAAATTACCGACTGAAATTAATGATAATTTAATTTGTGCGGCAAAGAATTTTTATTCTATTCCTGTTTTAATTGTTTTGCTTTTCTTATTTGAGGCGCAACCTGTTTTTAATTTCAATTTTTCTTTACTTATAGTGCTTGTTTATATGGGGATTATAAGATATGGCTTGTCCTATAATTTATGGGTTTACGCTATTAGAAATTTGGAACTAGCCAAAACAACAGCGGTGGCCTTATCCTTCCCTGCTTTAACTTTAATTCTATCGGTAGTTTTTGGTTATGATAAATTTAGTTTGTTTAATATTTCCGGCTTAGTTTTGACGATGGCCGGCGCTTTGTGGTTAAATAAATTAATGAATAAAAAATAATATGGAAACTTTTGAAATTGCAATTCTCGGCGGTGGTGCAAGCGGACTTTTTAGCGCGGGACTGCTGGGTAAAACAAAAAAAATTATTATTGATAGCGGCTTAAAACCCGCAAGAAAAGTGCTTGCCTCAGGCGGCGGGCTTTGCAATTTTTCAAATAAAAATATGGGCGCGGAGTTTTATTTTAGCCAAAATCCGCATTTTATTAAATCTGCTCTTGTCGGTTTTAAGCCGCAGGATTTTTTAGATATTTTAGAAGCAAATAATATTGCCTATGATTTACGCCCAAGCGGTCAATATTTTGCCAAATCTTCAAAAGATATTTTAAATTTACTTTTATCAAAAATAGATAAACAAAGCACAACTTTTGCTTTGGATAGTAAAATTATTTCAGTAGTAAAAAACAAAGATATTTTTGAAATCAAAACAACTAAAAACATTTTTTACGCCAAAAAAGTTATTTGCGCACTTGGCGGCCCGACCTATAAAAAACTAGGGGGAACAACTACCGCATTTAAACTTGCCGAAAGTTTCGGCCATAATATTATTAAACCTTATCCTGCTTTATGCGGAATTGTTTGGGATAAAAAGCAAAAAGAATTTTTTAAAGATTTAGCGGGTCTAACCATAAAAGCGCAAATTTCCTGTGAAAATAAAACTTTTACGGATGATATTTTGTGGACTCACGAGGGCCTTAGCGGGCCTGCGGTTTTTAAACTTTCACTTTACGGCTTAAAAAATAAAGAAGTTTTAATTAATTTTTTTCCGTCGGTAAATTTAAAAGAATTTCTTTTGCAAAATAAGAACAGCACAAAAACTTTACCCAATATTTTTGCGGAAATTATGCCAAAACATCTTGCCGAAGTTTTGTTAAAAGATTTTAATAAAACTTTGCCAAATGCAACCAAGCAAGATTTAAAATATGTGGAAGATTTATTTTGCGCGTATAAATTAAAAGTGCAAAACACTTATGATTATGATAAAAGCGAAGTTTGCGCAGGCGGAATAGATACCAAAGAAATATCTTCTAAGACTTTTGAATCCCTAAAGGTAAAAAATCTTTATTTTATCGGCGAGTGTCTTGATATAACGGGCCAACTTGGCGGCTACAATTTGCACTTTGCCTGGGCCAGCGCAAAAGCCGCTGCTACTGCAATTTTAAAAAATATTTAAATTACCAATCTTTAGAGAGTTTTTCAAGTTCGGCTTGAACTTTGGCTTGGTCTTTAGGTTGCACTCTTTCAATAAAAACTTTACCGTTAAGGTGGTCAATTTCGTGCTGCAAGATTATAGCCAAAAAGCCATCGGTATTAAGTTCAACGGGCAAACCTTTTTCGTTAAGATATTTAACTTTAACTTTTTTTGCACGCGGCACTTGGATATTTAAGCCGGGGAAAGATAAACACCCTTCATTACTTAAAATAGAACCTTCCTTATTTGTAATTTCGGGGTTAATTAAAACATATCTTTTATAAGAGCCTTCTTCTTCCTGCGGTAGCAAAACAACGGCAAGGGCAATATCAAGCCCAACTTGTGTGGCGGCAAGGCCAACGCCGTTATAAGCAAGGCAGGTTTGCGTCATATCGTTTATAAGTTTTGGCAACTTTTTTTCCATTAAATTAAAGTTGATTCTTTTAGTTTTTTGATTTAAAATTTCTTTACCGTATCTGCAAATAGTTAAAATAGCCATTTTAGAATTTGTAGGAAACTTCCCTACCCTCCCATATAATTTTTGCTACTATAGGTAATTTTTCATTTTTACCTTGATTTTGTGCTTGGCTTTGTTGCACGGCACCCCAAGCCATTACAAGCCTTTCAAGCTGGTCATTTGCGCCAAAAGAGCCTGAAACACCCATCACAATTTCTTTTACCTTTGCCGCTAAAGCCACTTGCGCAACGGCATAAGAATAATCATTACATCTAACCAAAAGCGGATGCACGCTGAGGCCGTATTTTTCCGCAATTAAAATAACTTTAGTAAAGAGTTCCTGCTCGTCAACGGCAGTTGCTTGGCGGGTTTTACCTACGCTCCAAGTATCAAGTGGTTTTGCATACATAACAATAATTTCGGTATCATCATCATTTATGCTTTTTAAAACTTCTTCAAGGTGGTATAAATTTTCCGGATTTTTGACCGGCACTAAAATTCTTTTTTCACCGACAATATCTTCAAGGCCTTTAGTAATATTTTCAACTTCCGTTTGATTTAATTTTTCTCTGTGGCCTTCTTCAAAGATATCATTTGCTTTTTTGGCATTTAATCTTTGCGAAATGTGGAAAACTAAGAAGAATAAAGCCGCAAAAGAAAACCCTGCAATAGTTGCCACTTTTTTTGTAAAAAGATTAACTACCGCTAGCATAACCACACATATTACCACAAAAGCACCGCCTAAGGGAACATAATAATGGCCGAATTTAAAATTAAAAGGCATCATAAAGCCGCGTTTTTGCTCGCGGTTTTTAAAGCGCAAGATTACAAGGGAAGTCATTTCCAAAACGAAACTCCACAAAACGCCAAAAGCATAAGCCTGACCGATTAAATAGAGTTTACCGCCAGATAATAAAATAACGCCCACCTGCATAAGGCAAATCATATTTATTATGTGATAAGTTGTGCCGTATCTTTTGTGAATTTTTCTAAACCAATCTGTTAAGATACCGGTTTCGGCCACGCGGTTCATAATGCCGTTTGCACCGATAATAGAAGTATTAACCGCGCCTGAAAGCATTGCCACACCGGCCAGCACCACCGCTGCTTGCATAATGAGTTTTAAGAAGTTTGGACCGCTTAAGTGCATTGCTAAACCGGCAAGCAAATTATCGTGATATTCACTTGCAATCAAATCCGGCGGAATAATCAAAGAAGAAAGAAAAGTCAAACCGCCCGTAAAAAGTAAAGCAAATAAGAAAACAATTAAAGCCGCTTTTTTAAGGTTTTGAATTTTAGGATATTCAATTTCCCTAAACACCTGTGCGAAAGTTTCAAGCCCGCTCAAAGCAAGAACAGAGTGTCCTAAGGCCACCAAAACGCCCAAAAAGCCGATTTTTTGCATAAAGGTAAAGTTGCTGGCCCAACCTAAAGAAGCCTCATTTAATTGCGGTTTAAAGGGGGGTAAAACGATATTTTCTTTTAAAAGCAAAGTTATACCGGCCCAAACAAATAAGATAAGACAAATTATCATAGAAAAGCGGATAATTTTGCGGCTTTTATCGCTGGAATCTTCAATACCTTTTACATTTTGATACCAAAAGTATAATGTAACACATAAAGCAAATACTATAGCGCAAGTTTCTTCCGGCACGACAAAAGGCAAAGAAATGGCCTTTAAAAGAGAATTTATTAAACCAGCCAAATAATGCCCGGCTGAAAGGCCGCTGATAGGACCTGTTAAAGTAAAGTCAAATAATATAGCAGCAGCGGCGGCTTTTGCGGCATTTTCGCCAAGGCCGGCATTAACAACAGGGAATACGCCCCCGCGTGTAAACATAGAACAAGATTCTATATACATCATCATCAAAAGGCCTGCAAAAAGCATAACCCCTAAAATATACCAAGGGAAAGCCGGACCAAATGCGCGCATGGCGATACCGCCTGCGTAAAACGCGCTTGAAGCAAAGTCGCACAAAACAATAGATGCAGCCTGCCAAGCGGTAATAAAAGTGAGCATAGCGGTAGTTATTACCACAACTCCTTTAACTTTAAATTGTGTTTTTAATGGGTCTTGTATCATATTTTATAAATTAACTTTTTCAGCAATTTCTTGCGGGGTTTTGCAAGTTGTAAGTTCTTGCACAAATTCAGGTGTGAACTTTTCAGATAAGCGGGCAAGCAATTTTAAGTGTTTTGCAAAATAAGGTTGCCCCGCCGGCGAAAAGAAAAGGAACATAACCTTTATAGGTAAGCCATAATCATCTTCTATAGGTTTTGGCATAACTGCCAAAGCTCCTATAAAAGTATCAAGGTCCTCCACTCTTGCGTGGGGGATGCTTAAAGCGCTTTCCAAAGTTGTGCTTATGCCCTCTTCTCTTTTTAATACGGCAGCAAGCATTTCTTCCATATTAAGAGAAGGGTTTTTTTCACAAATACAGCGAACTAATTTTTCAACAAGTGCTTTTTTGGTAATATTTTCTTTTATAAGCAAAATATTATCAGGTTCAATTTTCACTTTTATATCTGAAATATCTGTCATACCTATAATTAAATACTAGCAAATCACTCACTCCTAGGTCAATAGGCACAAAGGTAATATTTAGATTAATAATAAAAGAGCTTAAAGTCTTGTTCCAAGCACCAAGATGTATCACATGCCTGTTCCGTTTCTTGCGCGCAAACCTTTAAAGCAGCACTATTGCTTTTTTTAGCATAACACATTTTGGGCATAAGAGAATCTAATGTAATATAAAATCCCATTTTTGAGTCTTTTAAATGACAATCAACCATATTTTGTCCGTCAATCCAAATTTCACAAACTTCTCCGTTGTTAAAATAAATGAGTGTAGATTGTGCCGTGTTAGAAGATCTTGGGGAAGAAGACACATCAGGTAAGGAAATATCTAAATCTTCAAAAGAAGTAGGATTTGTGTTCGTTGCAAGTTTATAAGAATTTACCGCTTTGGCGATTGCTTTTGTTTTAGCTTTTAAAGTGGAATATTCCGATTTCATAACGGCTACCTGGTATTGCGGCACAGCAATAGTTGCTAAAATACCGATGATTAAAACGACTACTAATAATTCAATTAAGGTAAAACCTTTTTTATTCATTTTATTTTTCTCCGAATTTTAATTTCCCGCCCGTTCCTCTCCCTTCTTAAAAAATAAGAGGGGAGAGGTTAGGTGTGGGGTATTTCTTTATCACAATTTAAATTCTATTTTTTTTTTTTTGAAAATCAAGTTTTTTGTAAAAAACTTGTTTGCACGCTCTTTCTTTTCGCCGAAAAAATCAAAAAGAAAATAATTTTGCTAAAAGAGTAGCATGTAAAATTGCTTTTGCAAAGCAAAAGCCAAAACACATTTGTAGGACGAAGAGTCAAAAGAACTTGCTTATTTTTTTTTTTTTG
>JAZKZM010000335.1:0-8046 GCA_045612685.1 Elusimicrobiaceae bacterium | reverse complement strand
TATAGCCCTTTATTATTTGGCTTTTTTTGTTTTATTTCAAATATCACGATTAGCCATTCTTAAAACATCTTCAAATTATTTCCAAGTATTAACAGGAAAAGATACTATGCTTTCTTTTTTAAATGGACTCCGCTTTGATTTTTATATGCTTGCTTTGCTATTATTTCCTTTGTTTGTTTTGTTTATGCTGCCTTATAAAAAGAAATTTATTATAAATATTTTCCATATCTTATTTTCTTTATTATTTGTCTGCCTTGCTCTATTTTGCACGGGTGATATTGTCTTTTTTATGTTCTTTAACAATCATATAGGAATAGAATTTTTAACAAGTTTTACCCATTTTGGCCTTTTTACGCAAATGGCTTTTCAAAATTATTTCTATATAACTATTCCCCTTTTTCTTGCTTTTGCTTTTTATTTATATTTTATTTTCAAAAAAACAAATTCTTATGAATTAACCATACAAAGTAATAAAAAATATATCCTTAAAAGTTTTATCTTCATTTTATGTCTTGTTTTGCTTATGCCTTTAATGCTACGCGGAAAACTGGAGTTTAGAGGTAAAAACTTAGGCACTATGGATGCACAAATTTTGGGTAAAGACAGAACTTCCGACCTTATCTTGAACGGACCTTTTAATACTTATGAAGCCGTGCGAAAATCTTCTAAAAGAAAATTATATTTTAAAGAAGAAGATTTAAAAATAAAACAAAATCCTTCTTATAGTATACCTGATGAAAAATACCCTTTTGAAAAGAAATTTAATAATTTTAATTCAAAAAATAATAATTATAATTTTGTTTTACTTGTTTTGGAAAGTTTTGACCCGCTTTTGTTGGAACAATACCCGCAAGATATACCTAATATGATAAAAATAAAAGAAGAAGGTTTATATTTTACCAATTTTTATTCTTCAGGCATGCGCTCTTTGCTTGGTATAACTGGGACAATATTTTCTTTACCCTATGTATGGGGTGTGCCTAATATGACAAATGGCCTTGGTGCAAAAAATCTTTCCCGTTTGGCCCATTATTTTAATAATAAAGGATATGAAACACTTTCTTTTACTACAGATATCGCCAGCGCAGATAAAGCAAATGAAATGGCAAAATATCAAGGTTTCAATCAATTTTATGCAAAGGAAAATATCCCCGTAAAAAAGAAATACCCGCTTTTTAATAAAGGTTTTGACTGGGAAGGTTTTGAATTTATCTTAGAGAAAATAAATCAAACAAATAAAAACTTTTTTGTTTACTTTTTTACTTCCAGCATGCACTCGCCTTACAATATTCTTTTAAGTGAAGAACATAAAAAATATCCGCAAGATACCCAAGAACATCAATTTGTAAACAGAGCAATTTATGTTGATAGTGCCATTGGAAATTTCTTTGAAAAAGCAAAAAAAGAACCTTGGTTTGATAAAACTATCTTCTTTATTTTGCCGGACCATAGAGCCATTTTGACAAATAAAGAGAGCAGCAATACAAATTTAACCGACCAAAAGTTTAAATCTTTTTTAATAATTTACGGCAAGCCAATTAAAGCCGGTATAAACAATAAAATAGCCACGCAGGAAGATATCTTGCCCACTTTGCTTGATTTATTAAACAGTGAAGAAAGTTTTGCTTCTTCCGGCGAAAGTCTTTTTGATAAAAACAGAAGTGATACTAAATTTATTTATGAAGAAAACAAAAACACTATTCATATCGTAAACCCGAAGACAAAAGAACATTTTAGCGAGGAAACTCTTAGCGATTTTAATAAATTATCTCCCTTAGAAAAAGAGGCCCTAAAATATAATGAAGCAATTTATAATTCCTTAAAAAATAATACCTGGAAAAAGAAATAAAATTGCTATAATTAAAAGAGAGTTTACACTTTTCTTCTTTTGAGATTTTTTATTCCGTAGGCTTGTTTAAAAAAGTCTTAGATAATTAAACATTTATGCTAAAAGAAACTATAAATATTTGCTTTGCAACAGATAATAATTATGCAAAATATATGGGCCTTGCCTTGATGTCAATTTTAAAAAGTGCAAATAAGGAAGACTCTTTACACTTTTTTATTTTGGAAAATAAAATCAACCAAGAAGAAAAAGATAAAATTGCTTCGCTGAAAAAAATAAAAGATTTTGAAATAACTTATATACCGATAGAGAAAAAATATTTTGATAATTTGCACACAATTCAAAAAGGCTTAAGCCTTACTGCTTATGCCAGGTTTTTAGTATCTAGGTTAATTGAAGTTGATAAATTAATTTATTTAGATTGCGATATATTTGTGCGCAAATCTCTTTCCTCTTTATTTAACACTGATATTTCAAATTATTATATAGCCGGCTCTTTAGATTTAGGAATAAAAAGAAATTATTTATATAAACAATTTAAAGATAAAAATTTTTACAAGAACTATTTAAACTCCGGCGTTTTACTGATAAATAACAAAAAATGGAAAGAAGAAAATATCGCAGACAAACTGTTTGAATATGCAAGAAAAAACAGTTCTTTGCTTAAATATTCCGACCAAGATTGCTTAAACTATATATTAAATTCAAAGAAACTAAAAATATCCCCGACTTATAATATGCGTAATTACTATTATGACCCTTATTTAGTAAACAAACAGGAAAACAAAGAAGAAATTGTTGCGGAACAAAAAAACCCTGTTATAAGACATTTTAAACCTTGGCGCAAAAATAATATTAGCGAGTTTAGAGAAGAATATATTGAAATGATGAAAAACTCCCCCTGGGCGCAGTGGACGCCTGTTGATGATTTATCTTTTATAAATCTTGCTAAAATTTCTTTTAAATATTGGCTAAGATATCCTTTATGCTTTTTAACACCGAAATTTTATATCCGTCTAAAACATAAGGGTTTTAAAAATACTATTTTAGGAGTGCTTGAATAAAAAATTTTAACCCCGCACTTTTAAAAAGAACGGGGTTTTTTAATCTTAGTAAAAGAAAACTTTTACATAAGTCTGTCGTGGAAAGTTTCGTGCGGAACTTCATCCATATCTAAAACCTGATAAGGAACTGCGCTAAAATCAATTTGTGTTAAATCAACTTTGCGAATGGACGAGTTATACATTGTGCGGTAATAAAATGTCGGGTGGCTTAAATCGCTAACCGCGGTCCATTGGGTTGCGCTTGGCATATCAGGTATAGTTTCACCGGGTGCAAACTCTGCGCCGATTGGCAAATCAAAATTATTTAAGATATGAAAGGCCTGAGTAATTGCGCCGTATTTATCCTTTGGCGTGGGTGCGGTTTGCGCGTAAAAGAAGGCGCGCACAAGGCGGGAAGGCGGTGTTAAATCGCCGGGAAGGCCCGTTAAATTTGTGCCGCCGCCAAGTGAGAACAAGTGAACATCACCCATAGTTTTATCGGGCGTTTCGCCGCCTGATAAGTGAATATAATTATTTAAGTTGGCTTGGTGCCAAGGGAAACTCGGAGAATTGGTAAACACGCGCAAATTGTTTTCATAAATATGGCGCTGGCCTTTATCGGTAATTTCTAAGACGACGCTGCGGCCTGTCCTATCACTGATACGCCAATGGCCTGTGGCATAATTGCCGTTTTTATCGGGTTTTGCTATTGGGATAATTTCAATTTTTTCAAGGCCTTTTAAGGCATCTTCCACGCAGGAAAAGTTAGTTAAAATATAACGCACCAATTCGCCATCGCTAACTGATTTTTTGGCGTGTTTAGCATTATAAGGTGTAAGGCTGCCATAGCCGGCAAAATAGAAAATACCGACATTTAAACCCTTTTCATTTACGCCTTCGGCAACAAATTCCGGTTGAACGGTGCTTGCGCCGACTGCGCCGTATTTGCTTGTCCAAGTATGGCCGTTTTTACCTTGCGGCGTGAGCGCGGTGTTTTTTTGGCCGCGCGGCATAATTATAAGTTTGCTGTTTAAATTGCCGCCTTTCCATTCTATTGTGCGGGCAAGAACTTTTGTTCCGTCGGCTGCGGTAATTTGTATGCCTGTGCAGGCATTGATTGCTTGAGAATTTGCTAAAAGCATAAAAATGCTAATAGCAAGTGTTAATATCTTTTTCATTATACCCCCTAACTACTTTTAATTAGATTTACAACACTTATAGGGTAGCATAAATTTTAAGGTTTTGTCTAGGGGAATATTTAGATTAGTATACGTAAGAGCAATATCCATTAGCACATGAGCCCGTTTTTCCTGTTTCCTGCTGACAAATTTTGTTTGGAACATCATTTTGATTTGAAGAATAAACCAAACATACTCTATAATCACCACCAAAAAATTGGTAATATCTCATTTGAATATTATTTACATAAGTCGAACAGGCAACTGCTTGTTGTCCGTTTTCAACAGCCCAAAGATAACAAGAAATATTATTTGGTTTAGTTATATCTAAATCAGAAAAATTTTCTGTATATTTGCCATTGGCTAGATAGTAAGATTCCTCGGCCTCGGCAATAGATTTTGCCATATTTTTTATTGTTGAAAATTTTGATTTGCCAACAGCAATTTGATACTGCGGAACGGCAATACTTGCCAAAATACCTATAATTAAAACAACAACTAATAATTCTATTAATGTAAATGCGCGGTTTTTCATACTTGGACCTCTTTAAATGATTAAATTTATAAAAGTAGTTTAGCAAAAAAAAAAAAATAAGCAAGACTTTTCTAAAATATCGTCCTACAAATATGTTTTGGCTTTTGCATTGCAAAAGCACTTCACACCCTATACTTTTTACAAAAAGCGTTTTGCTATAAAATTAATCTGCAAAAACAGCCATTCTGCTGAAAAAACTTTATAAAAATATTTAAATATATTTAATGAAGAAAATAATTATCGCGCATTTCATCCTTTTGCAAATTTTGGGTTTAAATGCTTTTGCTAAATCTTATAAACAAAATTTTACTTCACAGCAATATATCGCTTTAAGCAATATTATCAAAAAAAATAAAAATTCTTTGCAAGAAAGAAATTCCTTTGAATCAGCCATAAAAGATTTGCTTTTATATGATAATTTTGAAACAAATTCTACCGAAGAAACTTTTAAAATTTTACTGCCTAAATCTTTAGAAAAAAATTTTTTTATAAAAGAAAAAATTACTTGGAAAGAAGAAAGTATCCAATTTAATGTTTATACTGATTTTCCCTATCTTTACATAAAAATTTATCAAAGTAAAAATAATTATCCAATTAAAATAAGTTTAAGAAAAATTTATAATCAAGCCGAACAAAAAGTTTTTTTACTCCTTGATTATAAAATAGACGGCAAAGAATTTAAAAAATTTTAGGCAAAATAACACCTCAAAGTAAGATAATAGAGCCTGCTTTTAAAAAAGTAAAACTTGACAAAACTTTTGCTGTCCGCGAGAAAAAAAACGTTATACTTTATCTTGCCGATATTAGATATAAAACAAATATTGAATTTTTTGAACACGAATATTTTAGCGGCAGAATCAGCGCAGAATATGGCAAAATTTATCTTAATTTTGAAAATGATAACCCTTTAGCAAAAAGTGTTTCCGTCCGACTGATAAAAGAAGGTAGTAGAGTTTATTGCATTTCCGTAATCGGCAAAAATACTTATAAAGACCTTATTGTTATAAAGAAATAATTTTTATAAACTTATCTTATTAAAATGCCGCCCCAACTATGCAAGCGAGGCATAACGCACTATAAACGCAAAAATCGCCGCAAAAAATATTATTTGTAATCAAACTTAGGCGTAGGATAAACTTTCATTTCCACAGGGCCTTTATAAATATAATCGCCGCCGGCTTTGGTTTGGTAAGCCTCAAAATAAAACGCTTTGTGATAGAAAAATCTAAGCACTCGGACATATAGGCGCATTTTCCAAAGGGCATTGCCTTGCTCGTCATATTTATAAATATATTGGCTGGTTGTATCACTTGCAATATAATCAAAATGTTCCCATTTTTTACAATTGGGCCAAGAATAAACAGAGGCTTTTGGATTAGATATTCTTTCTGAAGGTTTAGAGGCAATAGGATGGCCGGGAAACTTTTTAATCAATACCGGTGCATAATAAGTTTGCCCTTTAATATCGCGTTTAAAAAGATAGTTTTTTGTTTGGCCGTTTTCTTTGGTTTGGATATAGAATTTATATTCCCAAATGGCTTGCCCGTCTTCCCATTTGCTAAGCCAGCGTTCAACTTCGGCATCAATTACTTGAAAGGAGGAATCTTTTAAAAATTTATTATTTGCCCATTCTGCACAAGTGGGCCACTCAAGACACATATTTTTAACGCGGTCATTTATAAAAAAAGTCTTTTTGGGAGCAACCGCTCTTCTTAAAAAACCGGTAAGTTTGTTTATATCTTGTTGATACATTTCATTGATTTTACCTTTATCAAAGGTTATATCGGCAGAAAAATCTGTAGCGTGCGCAAAATTGTAAAGAAATATTGCACTTAAAATAACTAGTATATATTTTTTCATTTTTTACCTCTTTTCGTTTTTTGGTCTTTATATAAATTATTGTATATTAAAAATCAAAACGGAGACAAGAGGCAAAAGACCTAATATTTTCTGGGTCTTTTGACCTAGGTAAATAATTAATAGAAATTTCTAAAAAATTAAAAAAACTCAAAAGCCGAAGCAAATTTTGCAAGGATTTTTAGGCAAATTTTAATTAGCTTTTTTCGTTTAGAAAAAAGCGTTTCTTTCAAACGAGGTATACCTCTAGAGGGGACGGCAGTCCCGAGTATCCGAAGTTTGAAAAAAATTAAACTGGACCAAAAAGCCGAAGCAAAAAGACCCTTGATTTTTTTGAATTTAGGAGTATACTATTATTCCGGAGAACTTATTTTAAAGGAGTGCTTATGAAAAAATTGTTGTTGGTTGGTGTTGTTTTATTTATTGGTGTTCCTATTTTTGCCCAAAGTCAGACAAGTAAAATTGATTTTACCCAAGATGAATTAGAAGCCTTTTCCCCTTTAGCAAAATTCAGTTTTCAATGGTGCCCTAAAGAATATAAAGATTTTTTAGCAGATGTAGCAGAAATAGATTTAAGAAGCTGTGATTTATCAAAATACGATTTAACCGCTTTGCCAAAAAAAACCCTTGGCAAAATAGATTTTGATGATAAAACTATTTGGCCTAAAAAAATGCCTGAATGGTTGGATATAAATAAAATTTATCAAATAAGTAAAACGCCCGGTCTTCATATAAAAGATTTACACAAACAAGGCATAACAGGCAAAGGGGTGGGTATTGCTATTATTGATACGCCTTTAAGTCCGCACCAAGAATATAGCCAAAATATTGCTTTTTACAAGAATTTTGATAAACTGGCAAAACGCGGCGATATGCACGGCACGGCGGTGGCCTCTATTGCCGTGGGCAAAAAGGTTGGCGTGGCGCCGGGGGCAAAACTTTATTATATTGCGGCAAATTGGTCGGGCTATTATAAAAAAGAAGGGCCTTTTAATGCAAAAATTTATACCGAACAGATAGAATATCTTTTGGAATTAAATAAAACTTTGGCCGAGAAAGATAAAATTTTTGTTATTGCAATGTCGCGCGGTTTTGGCGAAGAGGATATCGGCAGAAAAGAATTTTTAAACGCACTTGAAAAAGCTAAAAAACAAGGTGTTTTGGTTTTATCTACAAATGATGTGTCCGGAATAAACAGGCGCGATTATTATGTTAATCCGCAAAATAGGTCTTCTTTTGTTTATTCCTGTTATTGGGATGATGATTTATCCTTAATACAAGATGAAACACGCTTTGCCGTGCCTAATGATTATAGAGTTATTGCCTCGCCCACAGGCGAAAAAGACTATGTTGCCTATTCTAACGGCGGCTTAAGTTGGGCGGTGCCTTATCTTGCGGGCGTGGCCGCCTTAGCCAAGCAAGTTAAGCCCGATTTAACACCCAAGGAATTTTTAGAAGCGGCGCATAACACCGCGCAAAGCGTGCAGGTTAAAACAAAAGACGGAGAGTTAAGTGCGCAAGCAAAGACTTTTGTTAATCCGCAGGTCTTATTAAAAGAATTACAAAGCAGAAAGTTTGTCCCTAGCG
>JAZKZM010000334.1:0-3751 GCA_045612685.1 Elusimicrobiaceae bacterium | reverse complement strand
GTGGAGTCTTCGGTATTATTATCTTTAACTTCCTGATAATTGCCAAAGTTCACACACACGCGGTTAAAAAGTTTATCAACGCCGCTGTTTTGATATTCAATATTTATAATTTCCCCCTTTGTCAAAGTTAGGCAAGATTCGGGGTAAGTTCTTTGTTTAAATAAAAAAGTGCCGTCTGATTTATAGCCGATAAGAAAACCGCTTAAAAGTGCAAGTTCCTGCATAATTTCAAGGCAGTTTTTTTGATAAGTGTTAACAAGGGCAATATTAACGCTGTTTGTATAGTAAACTAAAGACCAATTATTTAAAACAGGGCTTGATGTTTGCTCGGTGTTGCTTGTGGCGGACCATTTAAGTTGAAGATATCTTTTATCTGTAGAGGGCGTTTGATTGTTTGTTATTTCAGTCCAAGTGCTCCAAGAATCTTCAAGGGTATCTTTTGCGCGCCAAAAAGTTTGGCAAGTGCCGTTATTTAAAGTTTGGTTTATCGTAAAATTATCCCAATTTATAAGGTAAACGCCGCCGTCTATAACAGGGCTTAAATATGTGCCTTTTGGGCTAATGTCGCCCGTGCCGGTTGCTGAGAGCGGACTTAAAGAAATATTTTCTATACCCTGATAGCCGTTATTTTGCATTTTTAACACGAGATAACTACTTTGCGTGTAAGTATTATCCGTTGCCAAAAGACCAAGATAATACCAATCACTTGTGCTTGGCTCAAGCGCTTTTATCCAAAGGTAAAAACAGCCGTTTTCGTCGCGGGAAAGGCGGTATCTTATTTTTGTTATGTGAGAGCCAAAAGAATAACTGGCCGCGTGCAAACCTGTAAGAGTGCCATTATCCACTCTATAAAGCGCGCAAACCATATTATTGCCGTATTTAAAGTGAATAAAACAATATCCGTTTGTGTTTCGGTAATCACTAGCGGAAGAAATAAAAAAGTTTAGTTGGTTTTCGCTGTCATCCCAGTTGCAACTTGCGTCAATTTGCCAAGTGCCGTAGGCCTGAGTGCTTTGCGTATAGGCCGTTGCCGGCGAAGATAAAAGTCCGCTTGAAAGCCAAACACTTGTCGGCGTGAAAGTAAAAGAAACATTACTTGGTTTTTCAAGCGTGGTCCAAGAAAAGTTAGAACTTTTTAAAAAATTACTTTCAAGTTGCAAAGCATTGGAAGATATTTCAATATTTTCCAAAGTCCCCTCTTCAAAAGGGGCAAAGGTGGGTTGCTCAAAAGTGTTTATAATTGCGTGGTCAAAAGAAACATCATCTATATCGGTATTTTGGCTGTTTGAAACTTGCGCCACCTGTTCTGCAAGCCAAGCTAAAGACTTGTTTTGCCACCAATAAATATAAGAAACCCATAAACTTTGCCCTGTTGTAAGAGTGTTTTTTAATTTGATTTTTGCGCCTTGGCTTAGGTCGTTTAAATAGGAAACTTTATAATCTAAACTTGCTTGCAAAATTGTTGCTGATTCTAGGGAAGTGCCTTGTTTAACTTCCAAAATCACGCCGACGCCTGAGTTTATGGTATAAAATTCTTGGCCTTCATCTTGGCCGAGCAGTTCATTTGTAGCAGTATTTGAAATTTGCTCTGCCGAGAAGGAAGCAAGTTTTTCAAGTTCGCCTTTAAGGGTGATAGCTATTGTTTTATCTTCAGGGTATTCCTGCGGGGTATTTAAAATAAAACCGCGGAAAATTAAAATATCTTCTTTACCTTGGGTGGTATTTGCCCCGCCGTAAATTTCCACTTTGGAGCCAAAAAAATTTTCCTCCGCGGTAAAAAAAGAATTTTGCGCGCCCGGCGTAAATTTTTTATCAAGATTATTTAAAACAATATTTGTATTGGCGCAAGACCAGGTGGAGTAGGCCTCGCTATCAAGTTTCCATTTAACAGGGCTGATTTCTATAAGATATTTTGAAATATCGCTTGCCGTGTCAAAATCATATTGCAAAGTTTCGCTATTCCACACGCGTTTATATAAAAGAATTTTTTTATAATATTTTGGCGTTTGGCTGTTTAAAGCATTGTTTAGAGAAGTGGAAATTTGTTTCATTTTTTACCTCTCAAGCAAAGTTAAATTTAAAGTGTAAAGCGCGTTTTGGCGGTTTAAGTGATAAGTAGGCAATTCTTTTAGGGCAAATTCTGAGGTAAAATAGCCGTCAAAATCGGCAAATAAAGAATAGGTTAAAAAAGTGTTATTTTTTAAGATAGTTTTTATTTGCTCAAGCAAAGTTTGCGAAATATTGGAAAGATTAAGATTTAATTTCTTTTTGCTAAATTCCTGCCAGCAAATTAAAGTGCCGTCAGCAAGATAATAAGAACTGCCTTTAAAAGTATTATCAAGCGTGTAGGAACTTAAAATATTTGTCAAAGTAAGCAGCTTTTTGACAATTAAAATATCTTCAAAATCAATAGTGCTATTAAAAGTTAAACGGATAATTTTTGCCGTAATTTGCGCGGGTAAAATAAAAAATTTATCTTGCTTTTGGCTTTGGGTTAGGCTTGGGCCTTGAGTCCAAGATTCTTGCTCTGGCGTTGTTTTATAGTCAACTTGCACGCTTGTCAGAAGGGTGTTTTTTATTAAAAAAGCGTCAATTTGTTTTGCCTCGCTAAAAGTAATTGTAAAAATGTTTGAAGATACACTTGTTTGTGCGCTAGAATCTATTAAATTTGCTGAATATAAAGTGATTGGATTTTGTATCATAAACTTGCCTCGCTATCTTTTTGTTTGCCTATTTTATAACTGATTTTGGCTTGTTCTACCGCCCAAGAAACGCCTTTACGGGCGGCTTGGGCAATTTGCTCGCAAAGTTCTTTTGCATTGGTAGTGGAAGAGGTTTGCGCGTTTATGGTGATAGGGCTGTTTATAGTGATACTCGGCGTTTCTTGGGACTTAGTTTGCTCGGGCGATAAGACATATTCCCCCTCGTGGAGTAAATAAGGGCCGGTTTGGTTTATAGGTCCGCCTGTTCTTCTTGAGCCAAGAAGACTTCCAAATAAACTTGTCCCCCCGCCGAAAATTACGCCAAAGAAACTTTGCGTTGCCATTTGCGCGCCCATAGAAAGAAAGGAAGATAAAATATTTTTAAAAACTTCTTTTGCCAAGTTTTCAAGATTAAGAAAGTTTTTAGAAGTAGAATCAAAAAAACTATTTAAAGAGGCGCTTGATAAAACATTTATTTTACTTGCGCCCGATATAAAATTATTGCTCCACTTATCTGTTTGATTATTTAAGTTATTATAATATTTGCTAAATTCCTGCGAACTTTGATTTATTTGTGTTTGGGCTTCTTTAAAACCTTGCGGGTCAAAGATGCTGGAAAGTTCTATAAAAAAAGAGCCTGCGCTGTTTGTCATTTGCTTATTCCTATTTGTGAAAGTTGTGCGGCGCTGGGCGTGGAATTTTGCTTTTTATAGCCAAGTTGCTTTGCCGCGCCGCTTGTGGCCCATTTTAACCAAGAAAGGTTTTGGGCCAAAATATATTCTGTTTTGTAGCCGTAAAAAGACGCACAAAAACTTATGGCACCGGAAAGGGCGTCTAATTCTTTTTTACTTTCAGGGCCTGGGAAAAATTTGCCATTATCAAGGCAAAATCATTAACTTCGCTTAAAGTTTTGGTTAAAATGCTCAGTTCCTGCAAAGTCATTTTGTCTTCGGGGCAAAGAATATCTTTAAAAGCATTGTTTGTTAAGAGATTTAAAATTTCCTTTGTTTTATTGGTACCGGCTATTTCAAAAATTTTGGCAAGAATAT
>JAZKZM010000333.1:0-4393 GCA_045612685.1 Elusimicrobiaceae bacterium | reverse complement strand
GGGCTTTTATACCCTGGGGTATTTTCCTTACATTCGCAACAATTACAACGTTCCCCTATATCCAACGCCGCGCCGCATATAGGGCATATCTTATAGTCACTTCTCATTATTCTTTTACCTTCTGATTGTTTCCGCTCCTGGTTCTTCAGATCTCCCAGGATAATTAATAAGTTCTCCAATTAACGCTTTGTGGCAATCCTTGCATTGCCCTTTCTCTATCGGTTTTCAAATAATCTTTATTCCATTCAGACGGGGGTAAATTTTTGATATATCCTAAATCATAAGACTTTACCGCATTTATCGGGGCGGCTCCCTGGTCGGCTCTTAGCCTGTTTACTTCTTCAACCGTTAATGCTAAGTGTTCCCCTTTACGCCTATTGCATTTAAAATGCGCGGGTTGTAAATTGCTTTCGCTTGTCGTTCCGCCTTTTGAAATTGGTATTATGTGATCAATAGTTAAACTCCAGGGATTCGGATAATTTAAACTTAAATTTATGGGAAGTCCGCAAATAGCACAAATAACGTGCCCTTCTTCCGCATTTTCTCTAATAAGCCTATTACGATACCGCATAAATAATGTGCGGTCGGCTCCGTCCTTATCAGGTCTATTTCTTTTTCTAGAGTAATAATTCGCCATTATTCACGCTCTCTATATCTCCAGGGGGCTTTTGTATTTCTCCCCCCTGGCTGAACTATCATTTTTTTTTAGCCTTCTAAGGCTTCTTTGGTTTCTTTGTACTTGCTGCTGTATAGTTCCAAGTCTTTGTCATTTCTTGAAATCTCACTGTTATAATGCTCTATCAAAGTTTTATTGTCGCGGGCTTGTGCGTCTTCTAATCTGGCTTTTAAATAGTCGTTTCTATCTTCCGCGATCTCTAATAAACGCTCTACATTTTCATGCTCTTTTTTTGCTGCTTCGTGCTTGTTGAAATCATCCCAAAACTTAGATTCACGTGTTATATTGCGGTTTAGTTGTTGGTTGATACCATCTAACATTTTTCTAAAGCCGTTTTCCTGGGCGGCTTTTTCTTCTTCGGTAAAATTTCCGCGCCTATATTTTTCTAACTCTGCCTTTTTCTTTGCTTCCGCTTTTTTACTCTCCTGGTTCCAACGTTCTTTTTGTTTCCCATACTCAAACGCCTTTTTCATTTCTTCGCCCGATATAAAGTCATTGTGTAATTGCGCGTCAATAGCCTTTAGGCTCTCGCGGGTACTCTTTAACATGATTAATACCCCCTTCCCCATGTGATAGGTTTTTTATGCTCTACTAAATCCTCTACAAATGGGTGACTTGTAACAAAATTCAAAAACTCCGATGTGCTATAATCTCTAAATTTCTTTACCATGTGCGGCTGCTCAATAAATACACCATTCTTTGCAAAGATTCCGCACGGGTCTTTTAATAAATCTCTTTGAATGTGTTCAATTAAATTATTGCCTTCTTCTAAAACTGCCCATTCACGCTCTTTTATTACGATCATTTCACTAACTAAACTTCTTAGGCTCTCTTTATCTTCTCCCACTATTTCGCCTAAATACCCCGCTATATCTTCGCGCAGCTCATTAAACTTTGCTTTACTTATTAGCGGCTCTTTTTTTAATTCTTCTAACTTTGATACATACATTTGTATAGCGTCACTATTAACGCGCCCTTCATCCTGGGCTTTGTGGTAATCTTTTATTTGGGCATTTTTATATGCCTTCTCCGCAGCTTCCAGGGCTTCGGCTTTTCTCTTTTTGGCGTTCTCTAATTTTTCGGTATATTCTTCAATTATTTTGTTTCTCTTGGCTTCGATCTCTTCTACTTCTGCTCTTACTTCTGCAATTTCCCGCATTTGGCGCGCTCCCTTCGTTGTTATATTTATAGTATGCTAATTATGATAATTATGTTACTTAATATAATTATGTAAATAATTTTTACATAATGCAACGCGCTTTATCGTGATTTAAGCAATAAAAAAGGACTAGCTTTTATACTAGCCCTTTTTTGCTGCTATTCTCTGGGGGTAAACCTTATAGAAAATAGTATCTCAGAAATATAAACCACCATAACTACACAGATACATAGTTACATGTACTATTATAACATAATTAATCTAATACTATAATTAGTATAATTATCTTTTTGCCTTCTTCAGATCTCCCAGGGGGCTTTTTTTCATTGGCTGCTGCTGCCTTGCGCAGCTCTATAATGCTTTTTCTATCCCCAACTATGCTATAATTGCTTTAGAATTATATTTAGTTTCCCGTAAAAAGCTGTTCATTGTTTTTAAAACTTTGGGCGGCTTTTTTGTTTCTCCAGGTCTTCAGATCTCCAAAACTCTTTATCAAATTAGAATTGTATAAAATCGCGCTTTCCTTTGTCTTTATGCGGTTTTTTCTCTTTTTAGGCTCTCTAATATGCTTAAATACTCGCTTTTTGTTTTCTAATATCTCTCTTTGCTTTGTCTTTATGCGGTTTTCAAACAATCAAAAGGTTGTTTTGCTTGTTTTTGCTTGTTTTTGGTTGTTTTTTTCTTGTTCTATGCTTTGTCTTTATGCGTTTTTTTGATATATTACTTTGATTTTTTTACTATATTGCGTTTGCTCCATTTTTTCTAAGTTGTTTAATTGCCTTCTATCGCCCTATTTATCTATGTTTCATTGGCATTTTATTTTCTATATACTTTTGCGCAAAACAACAATTTTACGAAAAAGATATATTTTTTCTCAGGGCTTTTTTTATCGTGTCCGATTGCTTACACTTTAATATTTTCGTTGCGATCATTTTTAAATAAGGGTTTTAGGGGCTGCCCTAACAAGTCGGGCGGTGGCTATCCAACTCCCACTGCTTGCTATATAAGCAAATAAATACATTTCGTATTTTCTTACGCCCCTTTGATTTATAATTATTCTTCCGTTTTACCGAAAAAATAATAAAATTCCTTGCAGCTCTTTAGCGTACTTTTTTATAATTTGCTCTCTTAGCAAGCAAGGCGTGATGTATAGCCACCACGCGAAAAAAATAAAAGATAATACCCTTTGGGCTTCCTGGTATCATCTTTTAAATTATGCGGTCTTTTTTGCGCTGCTCTCTCCCGATCTTGCACCCTGATTTTGCAGTTAACAAATAAAAAAGCCCCTATTTTCTAAGGGCTTTTTACTCTCTCCAGGATCCTTTTATATTTTCTTATACTGCATATATTCGGTGATGTGGTCTTTCATTAGCTCAAATAAAACGACTGCGTGCGTTCTGTTCTCAGTGTTTACCCATTCCACACCGTCAATTTTAATTAAAAAACTGCTTTCGTCACTCTCTTTTGATAGCGTTATAGGTATTTCGCCGCCTTCGATCTCAATTAATTCTCTTCTTACTTCTTCCATGCTTAGCCCCCCTATAATTTTTTTATCTCCTGGTATTATCTCTTTTTACTTGGATTTAAACAAATCAAATACGCTCCCAGATCTTAATTTATTTCCTGCTGCCTATCGCAAAAAATAAATATAATATTTCACTTCCTTTTCGCTTCCTTTGTCTTTATGCGGTTCTTTAGTATATCAATATTGTAAACCCTTATTCTATGCGGCTTTTATTGCACTATATCTCATTTGCTCAAATTTGCCCTTTTAAGGGTTTTTTATTTCTTAGCACACTTTAACACCTTTTTTATTTTTTACTAACCTATATGCTAAGCCTATACAATATTTTTTTATGCTGCTGCCCCCTGGGTACATTGTTTTTTTATTTTCTGCTCTCCAGGTCTTCAGATCTCCCAGGAACGCCCCCTATTTTTTCGCCTTATGTTCAAATTAGGTGTTGACTTAGTGGGAAGCGGGTTTAAATTCAAGCTGGGCGGTGAAGAAGGAACACGGCTCAAAAACCCCCCTACAACCTCAAAAATTAAAAATTAAGGTTGTAAAGGTTATATTGATTTCAAGCCGTAACGGCTCGAAGGTATCCGTATCAATATCGAATATTACTATCCGAAACAATTCAAGCAAGTTATTTTTATGCTAACGGTCGAAGTCTGCCATAAGACACCGTACAATGCAGATTTGTTTTTGTTAACCCCCTTCTAATTGACAAGTCAACTAGACGACAGGACGGGCACGCCGATTTCTAAATATAATGGTCTACCAACGCACCCTCTAACGGCGATTCCTACGGCTGCTACCCCGTAAAGGTTTATTTATAGCGGTTTTCCTCTCTGCGCTCCATTCCTTCCCCTGGGCTTGGTTCCCTGGCCTATATAAAATTACGTTTTAGGGGTTGTCCAAAATAGATTTATTTTGGTATACTTTGATTGGTTTTATTGTGCTCCCTTTTGGGAGCTTTTTTTATGTCAAAGTATTTTTTCCTTAATTTCCCCAGATTCAACAAAACTTTTAAAAGACTTTCCCATTATACACCATT
>JAZKZM010000332.1:0-1734 GCA_045612685.1 Elusimicrobiaceae bacterium | reverse complement strand
CGATCAACCCAACTTTGCTTAAAAAATCTTTGGCGTTGATCATCTTTTATTTTTATAAATGATTGTTGGATATGGTCGGTCATTTTATCCAGGTTTTTATATAAATTCTTAATATCTAGATTTAAAATGCTTGCTAGTTCCTGGGCTGCTATTTCGTATTCGTATAACTCCGTATCTCCTTTTTTTGATTGTGTTATAGCTAGTCGCAGCAACTTTAATTCATTTGCATTTAATGTGTTTACTCCGTTTAAAATTAGATTGTTGGCCATAGCAACATCATGGTTATTATCAAACTTAAATTCTTTAACCTGGTATTTGTTGCGTGGGCTGCTTACTGATAGCGGCTCAAATTTTACATATTGATCATCAATAATATATTTGGAATTATCCAGGCAATCATTAATAACTTGTGTTAGTTCTTCTTCCTGGGCGGTTCCTTTTAACGCTGCTATATGTTTTGGAATTGCTCTTTGCTCTAAAAAATATAACATTCCGCTTTTTACTAGCTTTATTTTGGGCGGTTCCTTGTTCTCTTTAACCTTTTTAAAATGCTCTTGCATATAATTCCAGGTTAAAAACTCTATTTCGCCCATTATTTGCGTATATTCTTTAGTTAGGTTTATACAATTATTTTTGTTTTCTTCGGTGCTCTCTAGTCCGTATGTGGTGCCCGCGTACTCAAATAAAATAGCGTCTTCAATTATTGCTTTTGCGTCTTCTATAATTTCCTGGGGGCTCTTTAATGTTTTAAAATGCTCTTCTTCTAGAGCTCCGATTATTTTATTAAAGTCTTTATTTATCCTTTGAATATAATCTAATACAGTTTCTTTGGGCGTTTCATGCGGTGCCGCCTTCCGCTCTTCCATTTTTGCTTCTAGATTTTCCCATAATACATCTATCTTTTTTTGGTCTTCTATCGTCAAATTATAAATCATTGCAATTTATACCCCCTATTGCTCCAGGGCTTCAGATCTCCCAGGCTCCTAGATCTCCTTTGTCGGCTGCTGCCGCTCCAGGTTCCTTTTATCTCTTCTTCCTTGGGTGCGTTTTTTTGTTTTTTGTTTTCTAAAATGCCCTATTTATGCGGCTTTTGACAATAATTTAGGATCCTTTTTTTATTGTCATCTGCTGCCCTGGGGGCTTAGATCTCCCAGGGGGGCTTTTATTTCCCCCTGGTTAGCTGCTGCCCTGGTTCAGATCTCCAGAGCGTTTTATATTGGTTCCTGGTTTCTTCTAAAAATGCTTCTAGCTGCTTATCGGTCTTCATAATGCGGTCAAATTCTGCTAATATGCTTTGATATTTCTTAAAAAATGCCCCATTTAGGCTCCCTTTGCCGCTCCAAAAATCTACTAATTTTTGCTTATCCCTGGGGCTCATTCCCTTTGTTAGCCGCTCTATGGTTTCTTCTCTTTTTGTCATCTGCTGCCCCCTGGGCTCTTAGATCTCGTATACTTCTTTTGCGGTTTTTTCATCAAAAAGCAAACTAAATCTATTTCTAATTGCCCTTCCTTGCTCTTCGTCTATCGCGCCTTCCTCTATTAGTTCTCTTGCCGCAATTCTGATATATGATTTGGCTATCTCATTAAATGCGCTGCTATCATACAAAATTAAAATATCGTCTAAATCGCAGCTTGCTAAAAATTCATATACGCGGCTATGCTTTGCGGCTTCTTTTTTGCTTATTTTGCCTTCTTCCGCTGCTTTTTTATAACTCTCCGATAATAATTTATATC
>JAZKZM010000331.1:0-1600 GCA_045612685.1 Elusimicrobiaceae bacterium | reverse complement strand
TTTGCGCCGGTATGTATCAAGCGTGTTGCTAGGCCGAAAACTTGGATATTTAAAATTTCATCAAAAGTTTTTTTATCTTGGGGCACAAAAGGGGCAGAACTAATATTTCTGTTTAAAGAGTTTTTTTTTACTTTTAACTTGGTATCAATTATGGTAAAAGCGGTTTTGTAATTTGCGCAAGCATCGCTGAAAGTGATATTTTGATGCCTTAATTTATTTATAATTTCCGTGTCAATATCACTTATGATAAGTTGTTCTTCGGTAGAAAATCTTTTGCTTTCGGCTAGGCAAGTGCCGTTTTCATAAATAAAAGCATTGCCGGTGTAGGCGGCATCAGTTGTAGATTCGCCAAGCCCGCTTGAGGCGTAAACATAAGCACAAATATTTTTTATTGAGTGAACGGATAAAAGATTTTTTCTATACTCGTTTTTCCCCACAAGTTCATCACTTGCAGATAAATTAAAAATTATATTTGCCCCGTTTAAAGCCGCAATAGAAGAAGGCGAAACAGGCGCCCAAAGGTCCTCGCAAATTTCACAGGCAAATAAGGCAGGCCCTGCTTTAAATAAAAGTTTTGTTGAAAGCGGAACACTTTGGCCGCATAAAGTTATTTTTTCCTGCAAAAGATTATTTGCCGGCGTAAAATATCTTTTTTCGTAAAACTCTTTATAATTTGGCAAATAAGTTTTTGGCACAGCGCCAAGTATTTTACCTTTATAAATAACTACGGCGCAGTTTGCAAGTTGCGCGCCTGCATTAACAGGCATACCGATAATAATAATTAAATCTAATTTCTTTGTTTCTTTAAGAAATTTTGAAAGGACTTCTTCTGTCTTATTTAAAAGTGTGCTTTGCAAAAACAAATCACCGCAAGTATAACCGGTAAGGCAAGTTTCAGGGAAAGTTATAATATTTACCCCTTTCTTTGCCGCTTTTTTGCAAAGTGCAACAATCTGGCCGGCATTATAAACAACATCCGCCACTTTTAATAAGGGAATTGCTGAGGCAACTTTAATAAAACTTTCCATATAAATATAATAGCATTTATTTTATAAGCAATAAACTTATAATAATAATAACCATACCTGCTATAGTATGAACTCCGGGAACAACCCCGTTTAATAAATAATCCAAAGCAACTGCTACTATCGGCACAAAATATGTTGCGGCACTTGCTTTTAAAGCGCCCCACTCTTTAAGCAGTTTAAAAAGCAAAAGCAAAGCCAAAGCGGAAGAACAAATGCCGACATATAACATAGAAATTAAAACTTTCGGTGCAAAAACTGCAGAAGTTGGCATTGGCTCGCCGATAATTAAAACCGCAATAAGCAAAAATACCGAGCTGAACATAAACTGATGAAAAATATTTTGTTCCATCGTTATATTGTTTGTGAGTATATATTTTGTAAAAACATTGCCAAGAGCATAACAAATAGCCATACATAAAAGCGAACCCATACCAAGCAAAACATGGGTTTCAACAGGGGCAAAACCTTTAGTCAAAACAAGACCGATAAAGCCAAGAATAACACCGGCTGTTCTTTTCCAAGTAAATCTATCTTCCCCTTTGATTGTTAAAGCGGCAATAATAAATACCCAT
>JAZKZM010000330.1:0-6245 GCA_045612685.1 Elusimicrobiaceae bacterium | reverse complement strand
CAATAACTCCTTTAACAAAAGCTGCCATAAAACAATTTGAAAATCTCGGTATTACTAAAGAAGAACTTACAAAGAAACTCGGTGAACCGAATTTCTACCAGCAAAAAGATAATGGAATGGAAGTTTTAACTTACCGCGAGGCACAAAAAAACAACATTGACCCGAATACGGTTAATATCGTAGACGATATTTATTTTATAAAACACGGCGTAGCGGTAAAAAAGCAACATAAATGGCTTGCTGACCGCTTGCGCCCTTATGTGGATAGGGATAAAATTGCCAAATATGAAAATCAGAGAGGATATTAATATGAAAAAAACTTTTTATGCTTTTGTTTTACTTGCTCTATGCTCATGTTTTGCCGCGGCGGCAGATAGTGCCGTAAAGCAAGCACACCGCGCCAATGCCGATGGCGCAATTACAAATGCTACAGGTAATACCCCCGAGGCCTTACGCCAAGGCGCAGGGCTTAGTTTTGATACCTCAAACCCTGTAAAAGTTACTAAACAAGGCAAAGGCCCGACTAAAAAATATACTTATACAAAACCAAACGGCACCACATATAATATCGGTCTAGATGATATTCCACAGCCGGGTAAAGCCGTTGATGCAACAAATGAAACAGAGGAGCAAAATAATACTTCAGCAAAGACAAAGGAACAAGAAAATGCTCCAACAAAGACAAATACGCAAAATAATAATTCCGCAAAGACAAATACCGCTAAACAAGAGCAAGACTCTGAAGTCCCCTACTATCAGCAATTAAAAGAGTGGGCCGCAAAACACAAAGACCCAAACGACACTGACGGAGACTATGCCCGAAAAAGAGACGTTCATCTAAGAGATTATGAGATTGAACAGCAAGAACCTATATCCAAATCTAAAGCCAAAGCAAAAGAACAAGCAAAAAAAGTTTATCAATATTTAAAACCGGGCGAAGAAAATTTACCTGAAGAAGAAAAAGACCGCCTTGAAAAATCACGCGCCCAAGCCGCAAAGAGAAAGGCCGAAAAAGAAGATGAAAAATGGGTAGACCCCATTACTCAAGCAAAAACCCAAGAAGAGGTCCGGGAAATTCTACAGAAAGAATGGCTTACCCCGGAGTTAAAACAAGTGCTTAAAGAATACGGCGTGAGTGAAGATGAATTTATAGATAGAATGATTGCCTCCCATAAGGAATATCAGCGAAGTGATTATAAGCCAAAACAAACAGATAAACAACAAGCGCAAAATAATACCGCTGATGAAGATTCAATACTTCCAATGACACAAGGTATGAGGGTCTTGCTTACCGTCAAAGGTATAAAACCTGAGAATCTAAAAAAGGCAAATAATCAACCCGTAAATAACCAAGTTAAAAACACCAAAAAATTCAAACTTGCGGCAGATATAATAAAAGCAGATCAAAGACTAAGCGAGAAAGAAAAACAAGAATTTTTGGAATGGGATGCTAAAATCCGCCGTCAGGCAGAAGAATTAAAAGAACAAGAAAGGCAAGAACAAGAAAGACTGGAAAAACAAAAAGCCGAAGAAGAACGCAAACTTAAAGTATGGGAAGATAACACGCTAAATCTAGCCGAAGATATTAAATATGGTAAATTTAACCAAATCTGCGACCCTAAAATTAAAAATGAGAGTAGAGAGGCCTGTGCTATGTGTTGTATGCACCCTCAACTGCAACTTACTGGATTTGACCCCAAAATCCATCAAATGATTGATGGATATATAGATAGTAGAACCGACGGTTGCTACTGCAGATGGCAAGGTAAACCTCTTACCGGCTATGATACACGCAATACCTCTAATGAGGCGTGCAATGCTTATTGTTTAGCCCATCCAAGCGATATTAAAGGTTTTAACCCGGAAAAGCACCAAGTCCACTACGGCGAACTTAAAAAAGGCCAATGCAAATGCTATTATATAAAAAAGGATAAAGATATTTGTTCGCGCGAAGTTGTTCATAAAACAGACGGCGCCTGTGCGCGTTGTTGTATGGAACGCCCAATCAATAACAGCCGTGCCGGCGGTTTTGACCCTGCAAGACACAATATGTGGGGCGGTTATACCACCAAATACGGCGGTTGCCGTTGCGAATTTCATGATAAACCGGGAATTGGCGAACACCCCCGCGCTACTGTTATGGGCAAGCATAAAGCCGCACTTGTAGCAGAGCCGTCAGATACACTTTATGTTCAAGCAGTGTGCAATGCAAACAATATGAATCAAAATCAAGTAGAATGTATGAAATGCTGTTTAGCCAAAACACCTAGTGCGCCTGCAAGCGGTTACGAGTTTGATTATGGTTTCCTTAATGACGGTCAGTGCCGCTGCCACTTCAAAAACACTAACCCTGTGGATGTGTGCGACAATGATGCTAAACTCCTGTCAAACTATGCCTGCTATGAGTGTTGCAAAGCCCAGCCGCCTGCCGGTTTTGACCCATCTATTCACGAAATTGACAATGCCTATGTATTAGGAAACGAATGTAAATGCTCTTGGAAAGCCATCCCGCAACAAACCTACGATGATGATGATGGACCGGATTGTTCCTTTGAAGAAAAGAACCGCTCTCAATCCAATTGCAACCGCTGCTGCACCGATCCGTCAAGAGGTCTTGTCGGAGGGGAACTTGAATCAGATGGAATTTGCGTGTGTTTACACCGCTAATTAATAAAAGGAGAATGTATGAAAAGAATTATAATATGTTTGTTTGGAGTTTTACTCGTAGCAGCTTGTGCCGCAACGCCCAAAACTAATGTGGAAGAAGCAAAAGAAGAGGCCAAACAAGTGGCAGAGCAAAAAACTGCTACTGCCCCTAAAAAAGAAGTTAATAAAGATTGCAAAATCAACGGTCACGATTGTTGGGCGGTAGTGCAAAAACTCGGTAAAACCAAAGAAATCCGCACCGAAAACCCAGATAAAGATAATATTTGGGCACCGGATATTATTACCTATGAAAACCCAGACCTCAAAGAGTGGGGCATTATCGTAACCCAATACACAATGTTCCGTGACGGCGGAAGCACAATTCATATTCTTAACGATAATGTTTCTATTAGGGTTAACCGCTCAATTGGTATGCAAGGAACGCCTGCCTATGGGGAAACTACCGTTAAATTTAAGGAAACTGGAGATAAATTCATATATGATTTTATGGGTAAAGTGATAGGAAACAACTCCCCCGTTCCCGATTATAATGACCTTTAATCATTAAAATTAAGACCGCCCTTGCTAACCACAAGGGCGGTTTTTTAAGAGTAGAATATAAACTATTTTAAAAACCTTAAAAATTTGGCCTAAAGTTTGTATAATAAAAAATATAAGTATCTTGGAGGCTTTATGAGTGAAGAACAAAACGAAGGTATTGTAGTTGCTTCTTTTTTTGAAAGAATCGTTGCTTTTATAATTGATATTTTCTTTTTAAATTTATTTTTAATTATACCTGCTTTTATTGCAGTAAAAATGGGTCTTATTTCTTCTGAAAACAGCTTAAGAATTTTTACTTATTTTGCTTATGCTTTGATGTTTGTGTATTTTGTATTTTTCAACAAAATGGGCAAAACTTTGGGCAAAATGCTTGTCGGTATAGAAGTTATAAATAAAGATGAAGAACACTCCTTGACCTTAAAACAAAGCTTCTTAAGGACTATCGGTTATGGTGTGGAAGTCCTTACTTTGATGGTCGGTTTACTACTTGCTTTGTTTAATAATAAACGCAGAACCTTGCACGATTTTATGGGTTCCAGCGTTGTTATCAGCACACGCAAAAAAAGCCAAGGGGAAGAAATTGCTTTAGCAATCATCGGCACAATTTTTATTGTTTCTTTTTTCTTATTTGCCTATTATATTTTCTTTAAAGCGCCCTCACCTTTTGACGAAAAGAAAATTAATTTAGCAAAAAAGCAGCTTGATAATCTTGCCTATCTTGAAGAAGTGCACAAAAATAATTTCGGCTATTATACCGACGATTTAAGGCGTCTATCCTTAATCAGCGGCGACGGTGTGCAATTAAACCGCGATTTACAAAAAGCGTTTAAAAGAAACCACTTTAAAATCGGTTTAAATAGTGATAAAACTTCCTATAGAATTGAAGGGCATGCTAAAGATTCAAAAGAAACTTTGGTGTTTAAAGAAAAACTATGAAACGCCTTGAACAAGAATATAAATGGCAAGTGCCCTCAAAAGCTTTTTTCAAAGTTTTTAGGAAAGCTTTTTGCCAAGAAACTAAAGTTTCCAATATCGTGCGCTATTCCATAACAGATAGATATTTTGACGATAAATCTTGTGCTTTAAGCCGCGCGCAAAGTGCCTTAAGGCTTCGCAAATCAAATAAACAATATGAACTTACCTTAAAAACAAAAGGCAAAAGCAAGGCAGGGCTTGCCTCAAGAAGCGAACTAACTTTAAAAATTGCCGCTAAGACGGCACAAGGTGCTTTAAAAGAATTTAAAAATCTTGCTTTAGAAAATATTAAAGAAATAAAAAATTTGCACCCGCTTTTTATAATAAAAAACAAAAGGCAGGCCTTTGATATTAAAACAAAAACTTTCAGCGCACAGGCCGTTTTTGATGATTGCAATGTCTGCACGACAAGAAAAACCATAAAACTTTACGAAATTGAACTTGAATTTTTTGAAGGCTCTTTTGCCGATTTCAAAAAATTCTGCCAAAAAATCTCCAAAGAAACAAAAGTTGAGCCTTGCGGCATTTCTAAAGTGGCAACGGCTATGGCAAATTTATGATAAGTTTTATTTATGCCGCTGTTTTAGGTTGTCTTGTGCCGGGAACAGCGCAAATTTTTAATGAACAATATTTAAAAGGCTCTCTTTGCGTGGCGTTTTTCCTGCTTGGCAGAAGCGCGCTTTTACCCTTGCTGGTTAGATTTTTAAAATTAAAAGAAAAACAAAAAATTTTAAAATTTATTTATAACTTTAATATTGTTTATGTTTCTTTTATCTTTGTTTGTGTTATTGACGGGATTTTGGGTTCTTTCAAAACAGAACATAGTTTAAAAATAACTCTGATTTCTTTAGCACTTGTTTTTTGTGTAATAACGGCCTCAAAACAATTAAAAAACAAATTTATTGTTTATTCTCTTAGCGGCAGGGATGATATTTTTGACTATCTTTACCCGCCGATAAAAACGAAATGATTGATTATATTATCTTATCTTTAATAATGTTTGTAGCCGGCTTTGTTGATTGCCTGGCAGGCGGCGGGGGGATAATACGCCTTCCTGCTTTTTTATCTTTCGGCGTGCCGCCTGAGTTTGTGCTTGGCACAAATAAATTAACTTCGGTTATGGGTGCGGCGGTTTCGGCCTGGCAATTTAGGCCGAATATCAAAATCAGCCGTAAACTTATTTGGCAGCTTGCAATAATTGCTTTTGTTTTTGCGGCGGCAGGCGCGCTATTAAGCCGGCTTGTTCCGCCTGAAAATTTAAAATTTTTAATTTTAATAATTATACCGTTAAGTGCTTATTTTGTAATTTCTTCAAAGCATTTTGGCAAAAAATCAACGCGCTTAAAAGTGGGGGTAAAAAAGAGTATTAAAAACGCACGCAAAATTGCGGCTTTCGGCGCGCTTTACGACGGCTTTTTGGGCCCCGGAACAGGCACTTTTTTTGCCGTATTTTTAAGCAAGTATTGCGGGTTTAGTTTGCTTGCTTCAACGGGTCTTGCAAAAGTTTTAAACTTTTCTTCAAATTTATTTGCTTTAATAATTTTTTTATCGCTTGGTGCAGTTAAAATAAAACTTGCTTTATGTATGGGGGTTTTTAGTATTCTTGGCAGCAGTTTTGGTGTCTATATCGGCAAAAAAAAGGGCACAAAAGTTATCCGCCCTTTGATTATTCTTATATCTTGCGTTATTACTTTAAAAATATTGTTCGGTAAATAAAATTTTTTGCTATAATTTAATTAAGATATTAAGAAGTTTATTTTTAAGGAGGGTATATTATGGCTTATAAAGTAAATCCTGAAGTTTGCGTTAACTGCGGTGCATGCGAAAGCGCTTGCCCAGTCGGTGCAATCAGCGAAAAAGACGGAAAAAGAAATATTGATGCAACAAAATGCGTAGGTTGCGGCTCTTGCGCCGGCACCTGCCCTGTAAGTGCAATCAATCAAGACTAATTAGTTTTGAAAAAAGACATAAACCCCTGCTTTTTATTAAACAGGGGTTTTTTATTTAATCAAGAAAAGTAGAAATTTCTTCTAATTTTTTGCGGACTATTTTGGGGCGTGGGC
>JAZKZM010000329.1:0-3836 GCA_045612685.1 Elusimicrobiaceae bacterium | reverse complement strand
CGGGGAAGCTACTATATACACTTGATCGGGCGATACGTTAGCAGCAGCTAAAGTATTAACCGCTGTATCTAAATCAGCGTAACAGGTATTACCAGCCGCCACATTCCAAGTCTTACTATTAGTGTCTTTATGGGCGGCGGCGTAACTACCGGCCGCGGTCACCGTGTTAATAGTGCGAATTTCGCGGTTAGCCTTCAACATACCGGTTAAATAGTCAATAACCGACAATTGAATTTGATTTTCACTATAGCCGGCTTCGCTAAGAGCGTCAATATATTGATGGCTGACTTTGGCTTTAAGCTCATGATCGTCAACCATAAATTTAATGAAGTGGTTCTTGTTAATATCAACCACGTTAGGTTCCATATTTTCAGCCAAGAGATCATTTTCCGGTTTGATTTCTTTCATGGCCTGATAATGACCAAGAAGCAACCCGGCGCGGCTGATATTTGGAGCAATTTCACCGGCCACAAAAAGCCCGGGGCGATCATATACTGTTTTGACATATTGGCTAAGTAATGTGCTATTACCAGCGGCCAAAGATTGAATGCTATCCATCGTTTTTTATCCTTTCTTTTTAATAAGTTATTAAAGCGCGGCATTAGTGTGCACGGTTATAGCGCTAAAAAGTTCACCATCACTAGCAGCTTCCACCGAAAACATAGGTAAAGCAGCGGTGCCTTCGGCAGCGTCAACCACTTTGCCACTTGCATTTACACCAAGCGGCACACCAGCGGTCACACTTCCACCGGCCAAAAGTTGTACAATTTCACCTATCATAAACGGGTGATAGGTGACCATTTCACCGGCTTTCACATCTTTGAAAGATATACCGATCACCTGTGTTTTTGAATTACTGGCAACTTCCACTTGCGGCGCCTGTGGATCGTTGGTTGCGGGCCACGCTATAATTTGGCCACACTTAATGTCCTCTTTTGCAATAAAATTGCGATTTAACAACAGCTCACCCATTTTAAAACCCTCCTATGGTTTTAGTTTTATTTTTCAGCCTTTGCGTATAATTTCATGGCATCGGCAAAGTCTATTTTCTGTTCATCCATAATTTTCTGAATATCTTTCATGGCCTGTTCTTCGGCCGCTGAAAGTGTGTTTAACTTGTCAATATCACTAGCATTTTGCAAAGCCGGTGAAACTGGCATATCTTTTTTAGTAACAAACGGCAAAATTCTTTCCAAAATTTCAGGCTGATTATAGGCCAATTCCACAATCACCGAGCCTTCGGCAAGAGCCGATGGATCAAAGTAGCCTTCTTTAACGATACGATCCAGCATGGCCTCGGCTTTATTTTTAGCCAAGGCCCCTTCGGCTTCCATTTTTGCCGTTTTTTCGGCTTTCAATGCCTCTTCGACTTCGGCTAACTTTTTCTCCAGTTCGGCCAATTTTGCGCTATTATCGGCCGTTTTTTCGGGGGCCGGAACTTCATCTTTTACTTCTTCAACGGCTTTTTCTTCCACTTCACCCGGCTTTTCTTCAATTTGATCTTCTACTTTCTCTTCCACCGCATCTTTCACTTCTTCTGGCATTGTGAAAACTCCTTTGTTTTTCGGCAAATATAAATTATTCACCTTTTAGTTCAATATATTCAAAAGCACGGTCGCGAGTATCTAAGCCAGTTTTTTGATCAAAACTACCCGGCACACGCACCGCGCTATTATTATTTATGTTATTGTTGTTTTTGTCAATATTTAAATTATCCAAATTGTTATTATTTTCTGGCATACGTAACAACCGCCTAAAATACGCCGCGTCTTCATTGGTAAATTGGATCGCACCCGCCGCCGCCAACTGAACAGCGCTTCTAACTACACTTTCCGGCGATTGTGGCATAGCGCTAACTATGCGTAATTCCGGGTAATTCTCTTGTTCTCCAAAATTAAGATCAACTAACCAATCTATGATATTTTGGAATTGACGGGCCGCCCAATTAAAGAAATAACCTCTTAGGGCTTGCTGATTTTTTTGATCCTGTTCCCCGGCGTCAGCGCTAGAAAAAGAGGATAAAAGGCCGCGCGCCAAATGCTGACTTCCAAACGCTTGCAAAATCTGAATATCAGTGTGATTTTCAGCACTTATAGATTTTTCAATACTATCAGCGGCGGGGTAAACCGGCTGAACATTTTTAATTTGCGCCGGTAATACAAAAGCATTATCAGCACCAGCCGCACAATTTGCCAGCGAATCAGCAACATCATTTATTTGATCTTGACTTAATTCTTCAATATTTCCATCATTTTGAAAACCTAAAAGAGTTCCCTGAATGGCTTTATTGATAGCAATGCGCCGTTGCTCTTGAATATATTTTTTCTCTTTGTGATCATTTATGATTGGCCTTAAAAGAGAATTACCTAACAAGCCCTCGCCGTAAACGGGCCACCAAACCACCGGTAAACCGCTTCCCGGTTTACCACATTTTACCGGTTTTTGGTTTACCATGCAAAGGCCGTTCACCCACCATTCACCGGGATATTTTACCAACGAATACAAATCAAAAAAACAGGGATTAATATAATTAATATCTTTTAGCCACCATTTTTTATTTTCATACTTTACGGTAATTTCAGCCGGTGCCACACCATAAACCAACGCATTTAATAAATTTGTGTGGTAATCGGCAAACCGTTGATCGGCTTTTTTAAATAGCGCTTCTTTAATAAAATCATAAACTTCTGCTTTACAACCGCAAGGTTTTAAATCAATTTCAGCGGAAACCATAACAGAGACTAAACCTAGCCAAGCCGTTGCAAGGGTGCTATCTGTTTGTAATGCTTCATCGATTAGGCCGGGGAAGCCATTTTGACCGATCAATGTTGGAATATATGTGAACAGCATTGAATCTTTTGATTGTAGCTGTTTTTGTTTTTGATTGTGTGCCATTTTGGCCCTCCACGCATTGCATTTTATAACATATAAAATGTTTTGTCAACTATTTTTTTAAAAAAATATATTTTCACCATAACCCATACTGTAAACCGCTTTGTCTATCTTTCCGGCCGCGGCTTTTTTCAGTTTCTCTATGCTGAATTTTACTCATAACAGCCGAATTTTTATCAGGTAATTTTAGCCTCGCCATAGCTAACGCGTCAGCCCGATCCGGCGATCTTCCTAGCCGCCGCCGTGCAAATTTTTTATCTTCCATGCTAAAAGTATTATCTGTAATAATACATTTTTGATTGGATAGCTCTTCCCATAATAACTCATCGTAATCACATGAAAAATGAATTTTTTGAAGCCTAAACTCTTCTTTCAATTCCCAATAGCATTGCGCCCTAAGATTTTTAAATTTTTGTTTGCTGAATTTGCGCGGAATAGCCGGCTCACCACCTTTAAAGCCATAAACATTCTTTTTATAAACTTTTTTCAATAATAAATATATTTTTTCACCTACACCGTTAGCGTCAATTCTCACATTTTCAGGAATCCAACCTTTTGAATCTATTAAATTATTTATTTTTTCTGCTAACCATTCATCGTATAAATCAGGGGCCCCGGAATAATCATTGTTATCAATAATAATAGTTGGCAATACCATATTGCCTTTAGTGGCGATTATAATTGTTTTGTCGGCATAAGGGCCACCCATTCCAATATCAATACCAACAGTTATCTTTGCACTTTCTTCAATAGCCGTTTCTAACGAAAGACCTAATAATTTTGAAGAAATTAAAAATTGCGGATCGTCATCGTAATCCCAAATACCTAGCGTTAGTCTTTGACGTGTGGTAGGATCTTCAATTTCATTCATTCTTTCCAAATAATCAGCCGGCAAAAAAAATTGATTATCTTTTAAAGTAGCCAAAACTACACGCTTTTTGGCC
>JAZKZM010000328.1:0-1020 GCA_045612685.1 Elusimicrobiaceae bacterium | reverse complement strand
AAACGGGTTAAAACGATCCTTGCGGAATGTATCAGCGCCAAAGCCTCTGCCTAAAGTATTGACAAACAAGCACGGGCGATCTGGGTTATAGTAACTTTCAATTATCGGCAATATATCTTTATGGATCGGCACAAAACGAATACCAGAGGGGGTTTTAGATTTCTCAACAAAAAGCAACCTCTCTGGTATATTTACATTTTCCGTTTTAAGCTCTACAAGCTCGCTTATGCGCAAGCCCGTATATAATAATACTAATAACATATCGGCAACTATATGCCCTTGCATCGTCCATATTTGGGCGATTTCTTTTTTTGTAAAAGGCACTTTGTCTGTTTTCTTTTCTACCTTTGGTATTTCCATAAACTCACTATAATTTTTATCGCAAATATCGTGCTTGAGTGCGTATGCGTATAGCTGCGAGAAAAAGACTTTAAACGATGCTACATAAGATGCGGTTTTATTATCGTCTATGATTGCTTGTAAATGCGCCGTTTTCAATTCCTTAAACGGCAAATTATAAAGGCGCTCGCACTTGCGGTAGAGCATCGTATAATTTTTGGCGGTTGACGGTGCTATTTTTTCGTACTTTCGTGAACTCCAAGCGGTGTATACCTCGTTAAAGGTGGTTTTATTACTAACTCCGTAAGGGTTTTTATTGTATTCTACGAGGCAAGCCAGCGCCTCTGCCCGTTTCTCAAAATAGCCGATGTATTTATATTTTTGGCGGTACTGCATAACACCGTTAACCTCGCCTTTTTCCTCATACCCAGCCGTAACACGCACGGCAAATGGGTTGCGCCTTTTCTTACCGAGGTTAATAATAGAGCCGTAGCCGTTTGCAAACCTCATAAGCCTATATATTCCTTTACCTTTTCTGGGTATAAGATATATGTATATTTAGAGCTTGTTTTAACGGCAGATCCAAACGGTAGCGCTCCTCTTTGCAAGCCTATACGCACGCTTTGAGGGCTAACACCTAAAGCCTCGGCAACCTCGTTTACTGTTATTTTCCGCATTGGC
>JAZKZM010000327.1:0-3447 GCA_045612685.1 Elusimicrobiaceae bacterium | reverse complement strand
ACCGCGGTCAACATCGTCTCTTAGCATTAGCTAAGAGTTTTTTTATTTGCTTAATATCTTTTTTTACAGGGGAAAGTTCTTTATTTTGTTTAAAATTTTCCTTTAAATCAAAACTCTTTTGTTCTTGTTCTTTATTTGTTTCAAGAAAAGTTTTTATTTCTTTCCAAAGTGGTTTATCTGCTTTTGAAAGCAAAGTGATTGCTTTGCCTTTTTTATTAAAACGCCCTGTTCTGCCGATTCGGTGTATATATTCGTGCGCGTGCAAAGGGAACTCATAATTGATAACTAAACTGATATCATCAATATCCAAACCGCGCGCGGCTAAATCGGTAGCGCATAAAATATTAAAATCACCTTTTTTAAAATCTTTTAAAGTTTTATCGCGCTGTTTTTGTTTCAAAGCGCCGTTTATAAAACGCGCAAGTTTATCTTTTGTGCGAAGGAAATTACACACTTCGCGCGTGCTTGCGTGGGTGGCGCAAAAAATTAAAACTTTATCTTTTACATTTTTTAAAATTTCTTCAAGCGCAACCAATTTATAAGAGCCTGTTGTATCAATAATTTCCTGTTTAATTAAAGTCGGCACTTCATTACCTTTGCTGATAGAAATTATTTTTGGCTCTATTAAGTATTTTGAAGCAAGATTTATAAGGCGTTTATTAAAAGTGGCAGAAAGCATAAAACTTTGTTTTTCTTTTGGCAGTCTATTTAAAATATTTTCTATTTGCTCAAAAAAACCAAGTTCAAGCATTCTGTCGGTTTCATCCCAAACGACATATTTTATTTTTTCCAAGGGGAAAGTTTTTCTTGAAATATGGTCATTAATTCTACCCGGTGTTCCGCTGATAAAACGCGGATTTTGTTTTAAGCGGCGCAGTTGCGCTTGCATCATTTTGCCGCCGGTTAAAAGGGCAGGTTTTATATTAAAATCTTTGGCAAGAAGCATAAAAACATGGCTTATTTGCTCGGCAAGTTCGCGGGTCGGGCTTACAACTAATGCGCAAGATTCTTGTTCTTTACTTAACATTTCAATAATCGGTATAAGATAGGCCGCTGTTTTGCCGCTGCCGGTTTTGGCGCAGGCAATAATATCGCTTCCGTCTAAAAAAGGTTCTATTGTTTGTTCTTGAACTTCAGTCGGGTTTATAAAACCTTGCTCGCTTAAATTAAGGACAAGTTTTTTTGATAAGCCGAAATTATTGAAAGTCTTTTTCATATTTATATTATACCAATCTGCTTTATAATGTGCTATCCTATAAGTATGAAAAGATTTTGGTTATTATTCCTTTTTGGATTTTTGCCGCTTGTTTCTTTTGCGCAGGAAAATCTGTTTGATTTGAAAGGCGCCCAGTCAAGCGTATATGCAAAATATGTGGGGGGAAAAGAGATTTTAAATAAAAACTCTGCTTGGCGTTTAAATGTGGCAAGCGTTGCAAAATTGTTTACAACGGCTGCAGCTTTAGATGCTCTTGGGCCTGATTATACTTTTTCAACAGAACTTTATTATGACGGAAAAATAAAAGGTAAAACCCTGCACGGAGATATTTATATCGTTGGCGGCGGCGACCCTACACTTGCCTCAAAATATTTTGATAAGAGTTTAGATGATATCACTTCATCTTGGGTTAGGGCTTTAGAGGTGCAGGGAATAACAAAAATAACCGGTAATATTTACGCAGATAACACTTTATTTAAAGATGATACTTTGCCCGTTTATACTACTTATCAAAATATCGGCAATTATTTTGCCGCTCCGGCTGATGCTTTAACGATAAAAGATAATAGTTTCACTTTATATTTTGAACCTTCTCTAAAAGAAGGCGCACTTGCCAAAATTGCCAAAATAGAGCCGCAAGAATGCGCAGTTCCTATGGAAATAAAGGCCTATCACACTAGTAAAGTATCTAGGGAAGATACTTATTTAAATTATATTCCGCTTGAAAATAAAATGCTTGTAAGCGGGCGCCTGCCTTTAAGTGATTACCGCGTGGAAGTTTTTGGCGCAATGGCAAAACCGGCTTTGTTTGCAGCAGAGTATTTTAAAGAAAAACTTACTGAAAGCGGTATTTCTGTTAAAGGTAATGCGGCACTTGGTTCAAAAGCAAATTATAATCAAGATAATTTGATTTGCGCTCAAAGTTCTGTTCCTTTAAGGGAAATTATCCAAAGAATTAATAAAAGAAGCGTAAATTTATATGCCGATATTTTGCTTCGCCATTTAGGCAAGGGTAGTGCCAAAAAAGGCACTATGGCAATAAAAAATTATTTAGATAAAATCGGCGTGGATAGTTCTGCTACAACTCTTTATGACGGCAGCGGGCTTGCAAGGACAAATTTAACAACTTGTAAAACTATAGTTAATTTACTTGAAAAAGTATCCAAACAACCTTACAAAGATGATTTTATGGATTCTCTTTCTTTAGTCGGCAATAATCAGGATATGGGTAATATGTCAAAGCGTATGCAAAACACTTTGGCTGCCGGTAATGCTAAAATAAAAACAGGTTCTATTGACGGTGTGCGCGCCCACGCAGGTTATATTAACGATAAAGACGGCCGCCAAATTGCTTTTTGTATTATAAGCAATAATTTTGATAAGTCAAAGGCAGAAATAGATAATTTACACGATGAAATTATTTTATCTTTGGCTTCTTTAGACAGGAAGTCTTTAAAACCAAGTAAACGCGCAACTAAAAATGATACAATTTAAGAAGATATAAAAAAGTCCTAAAGGAGAGTTTTTATGAAAAAAATTATTGTAGATGAAAAATCTTTATCCAAAACTTTAGACAGACTTGCTCTTGAAATCGTAGAAAGACACGGCGAAACAGATAAACTCTGTTTAGTAGGTATTAAAACACGCGGTGTTTATATTGCCCAAAGATTACATGACAGAATAAAAGATTTTTATAAAATTGATTTACCTTTAGGTGTTTTGGATATTACCTTATACAGAGATGATTTGACCCAAGTGGCCCAAGACCCGCAAATGAAAGGCGCTTCAATCGGTTTTGATATTAAAGGCAAAGATATTGTTTTGGTAGATGATGTTTTATATACCGGCAGAACTGTGCGCTGCGCTTTAGATGCTATTATGGACCAAGGCCGCCCGCGCAGAGTAGAACTTTTGGTTATCGTAGATAGAGGCCATAGGGAAATTCCTGTCAGGGCAGATTATGTCGGGCGTGAAGTTACCACCGCGGATGATGATATTATCCACGTTCACATTAAAGAACACGACGGCGATGATATGATAGTTCATAATATTGGCGGACAAAGCGAAAGAAAATAAAAATTTATGCTTCAAGATGATTTAAATTTTAAAAGCGGTTTTGCTGTGCTTGCCGGGCTTGCCAATGCCGGCAAAAGCACTTTGCTTAATAAATTTGCCGGGGTTGATTTATCGCCGGTAACCCATAAACCGCAGACTACAAGGCAAAATATTTT
>JAZKZM010000326.1:0-1077 GCA_045612685.1 Elusimicrobiaceae bacterium | reverse complement strand
CAATAATTTCTGTTTCAGTGGTAATTTTATCGCTGATAATTTGTGTTCTGTTGCCGTCTGTAATACCGGTTTTAACATCAATTCTTTTAAGGCCGTTTTTAGTTTGAGTCCAAAGACCTTGGTTTTTATAGAATTTTTGATTTTCGCCGTCAATTTTTGCGCTTGTCGGCGGAACAAATCTTAAGGCTTGGTTGGAAATTGTCATACAATCTTGGCACTTTGCACTGATAATTGAAACATTTGCCGTCATACCGGGTTTAAGTTTCAAATCGTCATTGTCAAAGGCCACGACAACCGTATAGGTAACAACATTGGAAATAGTTGTTGCGCTGTTTCTAACTTGTTTAACAATGGCTTTAAAAGTTGTTGTTGGGTATGCGTCAACGGAAAATTCAACTTCTTGGCCTTCTTTAATTTTGCTGATATCCGCTTCTGAAATATTAACTTCAATTTGCATTTTTGTAAGGTCTTCGGCTACTAAAAATAAGGTAGGAGTTTGGAAACTTGCTGCAACGGTTTGGCCAAGTTCCACTTCTTTTGAAATTACTATTCCGTCAACGGGGGAAATAATTTTTGTGTAATCTAAGTCAATTTTTGCTTTATCAAGAGCCGCTTGTGCTTGCACCACTTGGGCGTAGGCGGAAAGATAATTTGTTTGTGCGTCGTCAAGTTCGCTTTTGGCCACAAGGTCTTGATTATAAAGGGTTTTATATCTGTTTAAATTGCGTTTTGCATTATCGGCCACGCTTTGAACTTTTTGAAGGTTTGCTTCCTGCTGTTTTACATTTGATTCGTAGGTGGAAGGGTCAATAATGGCAAGAAGATCGCCTTTTTTTACTTGGGAATTATAATCAACATAAAGTTTATCCACCCTGCCTGAAACCTGCGTGCCAACGCTTGTTTGCGTAACAGGGTTAATTGTGCCGGAGGCCTCAACCTGCTCTACAATAGTTGCTTTTTTAGGCGTTTCGGTTTTATATTGCACGGCTTTTGAACTTTTGCAACCTTTTAAAGTAAAGATTGCAAGAATTAAAACAATACTGCTAATAATAATTATTTTTTTATTTTTCATAATTT